>CALCNF010000301.1 GCA_937897815.1 uncultured Pseudomonadota bacterium
ACCCAGGCGACGCGACGGTGAACATCAAAGGGTGATGAGACGCCCAGAAGCGCGAGGGACCCACGCATGATCTCACGGAACGCCGGCGCCGCGACCACGCCGCCGTATCGCTTACCCTGCGGCTCATCGATCAGGACGATGGCGGCGAGCTTTGGATCGTCGATGGGCGCCAGGCCGAAGAAGGTTCCCACCCACATGTTCTCCGCGTAGCCGCGGCTCGGTCGAAGGTGCGCCTTCTGGCCGGTTCCGGTCTTGCCGGCCACCGGGTACTCCGGGATCTCGCCTCGGGTGCCCGTGCCTCCTGGCAGGACGACAGCGCGCATGAGGTCGATGGTCGTCCGGGCGACCTCGGGATCGACGACCTGCTTGAGCACCTCTGGCTCCCACCGGCGCAGCTCATTTCCGTAGGAGTCCAAAACCCTGCGGACGAGGAGCGGCTTCATCCGCTTGCCGTCGTTTCCGAGAGCGGCGAGGGCGGTGACGAGCTGAATGCCTGTGGCTGCGATGCCCTGGCCGAAGGCGATGTTCGCGGTCTCGACGGTGGCCCACTCGTCGGCCTTTCTCAAGAGGCCGGCTGCCTCGCCAGGGAAGCCGCTGGTCGACACGGAGCCGAACCCAAAGTCGCGGAGGTAGTTCTCCAGTCCCGGCTCGCCCGTCGCCTTTCTGTTGTTCTCGATGTCGAGCCCCATCTGACCGAACGCGATGTTCGAGGACGTCTGGATGGCGTACTGGGCGTCCGACTCGTTGACGTAGTGCCGGTGATCGTCGGAGATCGTGTTCTCTTCGCTGTCCTTGAGCTCCCAGAGGTTGTTCATGAGATCGTACTTGTGGTCCCGGGGCCGCACGCCGCTCTGGAGCCAGGCGGCCAGGGTGAAGACCTTCATGATCGAGCCCGGCTCGTAGACGTCCTGAAAGGCCGTGTGGCGGGCCGCGCTCGGGTAGGCGTGAGCGTGCTCCATGGACGCCGTTTGCTGGCGGGTCAGCGCTCGGCGGGCCTCAAGTCGTGTGGACTCGGCCGTGTCCGGGTAGGCCACATCCATCAGGGGCCAGGAGGACGCCCATCGAAGATCCGCCAGGGCCTGGTGACGCGCGTCGGCCTCGTCGAGGAGCGGCTGTCGCTCGCTGAAGAAGCTTCGATAGTTGTTCGGGTTGTAGGTCGGGTAGCTGGCGGCCCCAAGGACCTCGCCGGTCTCGATATCCATAACGACCGCGTAGCCCGCACGCGCGCCCGAGGCCTCGCAGGCATGGGTGAGCGCCTGCTCGCTCAACGCCTGAATCTCCTGGTCGATGGTGAGCTCGACCGTCGGTCCCGCGATCGGTGCGTCCTCCTCGATGCCCTCCAACACCATCGAGCGACCACGAATGTCTCGGACTACACGTGTGGTGTGCTGGCCGCCTCTGAGGATGCCGTCGGTGGCGCGCTCCAGTCCCTCCAGCGCCTTGGAGTGCCGTCCCACCAGGCCGATGAGCTGGGTGCCCAGCTCGCGCTTCGGATAGTAGCGTCGCGGCTCCTTATCGAGGCGGATGGCCGCGAGGGGATCCACGCAGCGCATGTCCTTCTTGTCGGTTCCCCCCACGCGCATGCTTCGCGCCTCTTCGCGGCACTCTCTTGCCTGTTGCCGACTGGCCTTCTTGGCGGTCACGACCAGCTCCTTGCTGGAGTCGTCGAGGTCTCCGATCAGGTAGGCATAGCGTCGGGTTCGATGGCGGAAGAACCGAAGGTCCTCCGTGGAGGCGTCGAAGGCTCGAGCTACGCCCTCGCCCACGTAGGCGAGCGTGTCGACCAGACCGTAGATGCTGCGCGCGCGAAGCTGGTCCATTCGGTAGAAGTACTCGAGCAGGCGCATCTTTCGTCGGAGGTGGGAGCGACTCTCATTGCCGTTGCCACCCCACATCTTGCTCATGGTCTCAACGATCGGCTCCACGATGGCGCGGGCGACGCTGGTGGAGGGGTCGAGGGCGTCCTTCTCAAGCTGTCGCTGCGTCTGCCCGGTGATCCTGAGGAGGAGGCGATTGGCGTCGTCTCCGAGGAGCTCCGCGAGCAGTGCGGCGGTCTGCGGGGCGACCTCAGGGCGAATGTGACTCGGATCGACGCTCACGTACCAGCGGTGCACCGTGGAGGCCAGGAGCGCTCCATCCCTGTCGATGAGGTCGCCTCGCCACTTGTCCAGGGTCACGTGGCGGCTGTAGTTCCGGCTCGCCTCCCGCTGAAGCTCCTCATGCTGCACCGTCTGTAAGACGAGAACCTGAGCCAGGGCCGCGAGCATACCCAGACCGAGGCAGACGCCCGTGAAGATCATCCGCCAATGGATGCTCCCGCGTCGCTCCGGTGAGCTCGGCTTGGCCTTGGGGGACCGCTTGATGGGACGGTTACCGCTCAAAGGGCCTCCGAGCAGCGGCGGCCGTAGGGGGCCTCTGGAGCGATCTTTGCGCAGCGTGTGTAATGCTCGCGGGCCTGCTTCGGGGCGGAGAGCGCGGCGTGAATTCGCCCGAGAAAGTAGTGGGGCTCTGCGTAATTGGGGCAGAGGTCAACGGCCTTGTCGAAGTGCTCGAGCGCCCGCTTGGTGTCGCCTGTGTGCGCGAAGAGCCTCCCGGCGTTGTTGTGAGCGAGGCACATCTTCGGGTTGAGGAAGATGGCCATGTCATAGTGGCGCTTGGCCTCGTCGTACCGGTTCAGGTTGTACAGAGCCCAGCCCAGGTTGTTGTGGGCGAGGTAGGGCGTCTTGTAGAGCGGCTTCTCAAGGAGTCGTTTGAAATACTCGACCGCCGTGCCCCAGTCCTTCATGGCCAGGTAGAGGTTTCCGAGGTTGGCGACCGCCGTGTCGTAATCGGGATCGATCGCCACGGCCTTTCGCATGTGGTCGAGCGCTCTGCGCATGTCCCGACGCCCGAAGTAGATGAAGCCGAGCAGGTGGTGAGCCTTGGCGTGACCCGGGTTGTACTCCAGCGCCGTGTAGAGCTCCTTGATGGCCGTCTGGGGGTTCTTGTCGGTGAAGAAGTTGGAGGCGAGCTTGAAGTGGTACTCGGCCTTATCCGCCTTCTCTTCGGGCGCTCGAGAGCACCCGAACCCCAGGAAGAGCACCGCGAGAATGACGAGTGTCGGGAAGCGGGTCATCATGGTCCCTCCTCCGTGATGGCCTCGACCTTCACTCGTTCTTGGCTCTGCGGCGATCCCTTCCCGGGGTCGGGAACTAGGTATTCTTCGCGTGCGCCAGCCTGCTTCATCAGCAGATCATGGGCGCGCGTCTTTACGTGGTTGGGGTGGGTCGCGGTGTCGTAGCGCAACCTCAGGCGCTTCTGGTTCTCCAGGAGCTCCTGCTGGGACTGTCGGGCGTCGTCGATGGAGTAACCCAGGGCGACGACCTCGTAGCGGTCATGCACCTGGTAGAGGCCCGCGGCGGACATCCCAATCGTCAGGAGGATGATCGCCAGGAAGCGACCGATGCGCCATCCCAGCCGGGGGCGCTCGTTCGAACGTCGCTGTGCGCTCACGCCGAACCTCCCACCAGGTTACCCCCGGTCCGCTCCGCGACGCGCAGCCGCGCGCTTCGGGCTCTGGGGTTGTTGGCGATCTCGTACTCGGACGCGCTCACCGGTCGTGGCGTAAGCACGCTCCAGGTGGGCTCCCAGTCGGAGGGCGGCGGCAGGTGGCCGGGGCGGGGCGGCCCGTCCTGACCGAGCCGGAAGGTGTGCTTCACGCGCCGGTCTTCCAGGGAGTGGTAGCTCATGATGGCCAGGCGTCCCCCGGGCTTGAGGACCCGGGATGCCCCTTCCAGTAGGGCGTCCAGCGCGTCGAGCTCGCCATTGACCGCGATGCGCAGCGCCTGGAATACGGTCGTGGCGGGGTGGGTCTTTCGTTTACCGCGGACGGGACTCAGCTGCTCGACGAGCTCCGCGAGGTCACGCGTCGTCTCCAGCCGGTCGGCGTCCACGGCCTCCTTCATGGCGCGAGCGATGCGTCCAGGGCCCTGGACTTCGCCGTAGTTCCGGAGCGCACGCGTGAGTTCGTTTACGGGCGTCTCTGCGATGTAGTCCGCCGCGGTTGGCGAGCTGGACGAGGCGTCCATTCGCATGTCCAGCGGGGCGGAGGCGTGCTTGAGGCCGAAGCCCCGCTCCTCGGCGTCGAGCTGATGGCTTGAGACACCGAGATCGGCGAGGATCCCAGAGACACCATGCTCCCGAACCTCCGCCGGCAGCAGGGTCGGGAGGTCTCGAAAGTTCCCGTGGATGAAGGTGCAGCGATCGGCCGTGCCCTGCTCGGTCAGGGAGGCCTGGGCTTCAGCGAGGGCCTCCTGGTCCTGATCGACCGCGATCACACGCCGCTCGGACGCGCTGCCAGCGAGGAGGGCGCTCGTGTGGCCACCTCCTCCCAGCGTCGCATCCACGATGGGTCCGCTGGGCGTAGCTAGCAAGAACGCTACAGCCGCTTCGGCCATCACCGGTATGTGAAAAATCCCCGTCGACATCTCGACTGCCCCTCCCCAGAGCACTCGTCCCCAGTCGCCACCTAAGTCGCTACATGTTGATCAGACCCAAGAACTCCTGAATCTCGTCCCGTGAGTCGTTCCAAGTCTTGAGCAGATCCTCGCGCTCGGCGGGGTGCCACACTTGAAACGTCTCGTCCCCCATTCCTCTGAATTCGATCTTGTCCTGCAGATTCAAGCTGCGTCGCTTCTCTGCCGGAATCAGGATGCGCCCCGCCTTATCCACCTCGATCCACTCGGCCTCACCGAAGTAGAAGTCGCGCATCAGCTGGCGAGACTTCGCCCACGAGCGCATCTGCTCAGGCGAGGCCAGCGCGTGCTCCGGTGGCGTCTTGGACTGCTCATTGAATCGCGACTGATAGGCCACGAAGAGCCCAGCCGGTCGCAGCTCAAGACGATCCGAACGCCCCTTGGCGTACGTGACGACGAGGCTGCGCTCCCCCAGGCGCTCCAGGACGGCACGAAAGTCCTTGGGGACCATCGTTCGACCCTTCTCGTCTAGGGCATGACTGTGCGGACCGGAAAACATAGGAGGGATGTCCGTCAGCGGGGTATCAGTGATTCATCTACCACTTTGATCCACGCTGTTAGACAATTAATCACATCTGCGATTTGACGCGCAAGCACCTATCATTCCAAGGGTTTTTTTTACTCCTGGAGGTCCCGACAACGGGAATTCCGCGCAGCCGCGCCACCACAATATCATGTGGTATGGCAACGAACGCACACACTAAATAGGGGATTGTGCCCATAAGGATACACCCCGCTCGCTTCAGAGCTCAGTTCACTGAACGAATGTCTAGTCTGCGTCGGCAGATCAGCGCTTGAAGCTCATAACCTATTGAAAATGCGTGCGATCGTGTTGTGGATCAAAGTGGATCACAAACCCATAGGTGTCGGATGCGCTCTACGGGAGACTAATGCGTCCCGAACGGAGCGCAAAAAAAAGCGGGCCACATTCCGAAGAAGGTGGCCCGCCAGGATGCGTTCCGGCGCCTACGAGGCCCGCACCGGTGAAGGGCGAGCTGCTCGAAGACGCGCGTCTGTGGCTACAAGCCCAGAGAGAAGCAGTAGTTTCCAGATCCGGCTCCGCCGCCGGTGCCCAGGATCTGACCCAGGGGCAGGCACGTGGCGTCTCCACACACGGGATCCATGAAGGGGATGCTGCACTCACATAGGCCAGGAAGCGTCATGCCCCCTCCCGGCATCCCGGGAAGGCCGGGGATTCCACCACCGCCACCGCCGCCGGCGCCCGTGAGCGCGCTCAAGAGGTCAAGGCACTCGCCTCCGCCCTTGCAGAACGCCGTGACGCCATCGCAGCCGCCGTTCTTGTCATAGCAGTAGCCCGAGCCCGTGTCGCACGCGAGATCGTAGTCTGTGAGGCCGGGATCGCAGTCCGCGTCTGTCTCACAGGCGTTGGTCGGCGTCACGGTTCCACCCTCACAAGAGTAGGTGGCCGTGTTGCAGGTTCCACCGAGCCCACAGTCCTCGTCCTTGGTGCACTGTACGCAGTAGAACTCGCCGCCCACGGATGCGCATGCGGGATAGGGATCGGCGCACTGGCCGCAGACGTCATCCTCAGCGCCGCAGGCCTTGGTCTGCTGGTTGCAGATGGTCCCGGCGGCACAGTGGGAGTCCTCGAGGCACTGGACGCACTCGCCATCCCAGTAATAGGGCTGCTCGCCACCGCATCCCGTGCAGAAGCCGTTGGCGTCACAGGTGCCGCCATCGCTGCAGTGGGTGTCGTCCATGCACTGAACGCAGACCTCATTCTTGCAGAAGGGCGTCGTGCCCTGGCACTGGCCATCACAGGGCAGCCCGGCCGCCTCACAGGCACCCTTGCAGACCTCCATGGCGTCGTCCTGATCCATCTGGCAGGTCGTTCCAGCAGCGCACGCGGCGCCGCCCGAGCAGCGCTCCATGCACACGCGCGGTCCATCCGAGGTCTTCACGCAGGCGGCGGTCGCTCCACACTCCCAGTCGTACTGGCAGGTGCCGCAGGTGGCTTGGGGTGCGTAGCACTGGCCATTGATGGTGTTGCACGTCTGGCCGGCGGGGCAGCCCGCCGTCACGCAGCCCTGGCACTTGTAGCCTGCGGGGGCGCAGGCCATGGTCCCGGCGGCGGGATCGACCGTCTGGCAGCTCCAGCCGGTCTGGCAATCGTTGTTGGAGGTACAGGGGGGTAGGCAGGCCTTCCCGGTCGCGATGGTGGAGCAGCTCCAGCCTTCGGGACACTCCGAGGCGGCCTCGCAGACGTCGCAGGCCGCGCTGCTCACGGGCGGGGTTCCCGCCGGCTCGCACTGGCTGGTGGCCATGTTGCACGTCTCTCCCTGGGCGCACTGGCTGTCATCGGTGCACCCGGGGCCCACAGGCTGGCAGGTGCCGTCCACGCACACGTCGGTCCCCATGCAGGTCACGCCCTCGCAGGGGTCCGCGACGCCTCCAGGAATGCAGAGTCCGTCCGCGCAGACCTCGCCCACGACGCAGCCGGTGCCGAGCGTCGGGTCGCACTCGAGGCCGGAGCAGTAGCTGTCTCCAGTGGTGGCTGCGATGCAGATCTGGCCGGTATCGCAGTCCCCGAGCCCGTCGCACGCCGACTGGCCACAGGAGCCGTTGAGGCAGATAAATCCGCGATTGCAATCCAGGTCGCTCGCGCAGGAGCCGTCCACGCTTGCGTCATCTCCGCAGGCGGCGAGGAGGCCGAAGAGGCTCAAGACTGAGATCATCCAACAGAGTTTACGCATCATCATCCATCCCTGCCCCGGCAGTTCGGGGCGCTTAGATTTGTGGGGGCACTTAAGGTCGGGCCGCATCGCGCGCGGCGGCAGTATAGGGATCCGAGGCCGGGAATCAAACACAAGATCGATTTTCTCCAGGCGCCATGTGCCCTTGCGGCTCACCGACCCTCCGCGCTAGCTTCGGAGGCATGAGGCGATTCTCACTCACCCTGCTGCTCTTGAGCCTGATCGGATTGGTCGCGGGCTGCGATCTGCCTGAGGGCGACAAGACCACACCCGAGGGGTGCTACTACCAGTGGCTCCAGGCGCGACAGCAGGGCGACGCGGACCAGATCTGGGCCCAGCTCAGCGAGCATGATCAGCACGCGCTCAACGAGTGGTTCCTCGCGGAGCAGAAGACCTACCGGCTCATCCAGCAGGTCTATCTTGAGGCCGATGAAGAGAACGAGGAGACACGCGACGCCCTCGAGGAGGCGAAGAAGGTCCTGGGAGAGGTCGATGCCATCGTTAAGGCGACCGCGCTTCACAGCCTGGACAAGAAGGCCGCTCTGGAGGCGATCGACTATGGGGTGCGGGCGAAGCTCTCGGGCGCCAAGGAGCTCTTGCGGCACCTGATGAATCAGGTCACCGCCGAGGAGCTGAGCTTCATGCAGCGTTCCGGGGCCTTTATCAGGACCGTTGAGGTCAGCGGCACGCGGGCGACCATCACCACGTGGGCCGGAGACTCTTTTGAGCTTCAATCCTCCAACTCAGCTGCGGAGGGCTACCTGTGGCGGCTGGCCCTGGGCGGAGAGGAGCGACGGGGCCTCGACGCCGCCGTTAGCCAAGCGCAGGACAACCTGAGTCGAGTGGAGGGGAACGTCGGTTTCATTCACGCCAACCGACTCGCCGCCCCCTGACCTCTGCGTCTGAGCGCTGGCCGGGTTTTTTGGAGGGGTTCACGCGCGAGGGGTAGCCTCGTGAGCGTGAAGCTCTCCCGACCCAGCGCCGCTCTCTTGCCGATCCTCTTGGGTCTGCTCGTGCTGCTCGAAGGTCCCTCGCAGGCGAAGCCACGGCCGTCCTGGCAGGTAGAGCCGAGCTCGAGGAAGGCTACCAGCGTCGGTAAACCCAACTCGGGTCGTCTCCAGCGAGGCGTGCTTTTGCCGCGCAAGGGTCCCGGATACCTTCGCAGGGTGAACGTCAAGGAGCGCTATTACGGTACCGACGAGACCATCGCCTTGATCGCGTATGCGGGGCGGAGGCTCCGAGCGACCTACCCCCACAGCTCTCCGATGTTCATTGGGGACCTCTCCAAGAAGGGAGGGGGGCGCGTGCCCCCCCACGGCAGTCACCAGACGGGCCGCGACGTGGACATCGCGTTCTTTGAGAAGGGCAACAAAGAGCAGAAGTACTTCAACGGACGTCTCTCTCTCTCCCAGATCGACGTGGAGAAGAGCTGGTTCTTGATCGAGACGCTGCTCCTTACCGACCAGGTCCTCTACATCTTCATCAATCAGAAGCTCCTACCGACGTTTCGCGCCCATGCGCGCGACGTCGGCTGGGACGACGCGGATCTCGATCGCTTCTTCCTCATGCCGAAAGCGAAGCGGCGCCGTGGGCTGATCCGCCACGCGAGCGGGCACACCTATCACTTCCATGTCCGCTTTAAGTGCCCTGCCGGCGAGAAGCGCTGCGCGGACTAGCCGTTCCTTATGGCTCGTCGACGCGCTCGGGGGCCCAGCGGTAGCCGACGCAGCGCACGGTCTCGATGCAGCCATCTAAGGCGCCGACCAGCTTGGCTCGCAGACGTCGGATGTGAATGTCCACGGTCCTCGGACCACCAAAGTAGTCGTAGCTCCAGACCCGGGCGAGGAGCTGGTCACGCGTGAACACCTCATTGGGGTGCTGCATCAGGAAGCGTAGGAGTCGAAACTCCTGGTAGGTCAGGCTCATAGGCTCGCCGTGAAGGCTCGCGGCGAAGCCCTTGGTGTCCAGGGTCAGCGGCCCGACGGTCAGGACATCGAGGGCGGAGGCGCTGTGTCCCACGAGCCGCTCCAGTCGAGCATCAAGCTCACGCCCACGGATCGGCCTGACGAGGAAGTCCTCGACCCAGGGCGTCCGGCTCACGGCTCCCGCTCCTTCCAGCTCACAGACCACGAAGATGGGGATCTCCACAGCGCGGAGCTCGTCGGCCATCTCTCGCAAGGACTGGCTCGCGCTCACCTCGCTCCCGAGCGACCACACAATGACATCGGGTTGGCGACGCGCGATCGCCTCATCGAGACCCGGCCCAGACTCCACCCAGGTGACCGTCCAGCGAGCGCGCTCCAGGGCCTGCACCATGTCACAGGTGCGTCGGGGACCAGCGCTTGAGACCAGGGCAGACGCCATGAGCTCCTCTCATTGAACGTGCATATCGGGACGTGTCTCCGAGCGCTCGCGGCGTTCGGAGAGGCCGTACCTATAACGAATTCGAGAGGATATACCAGTCTCCATCCTGCTTCTTGAAGCGAATCGGGACCGGGTAGGTGCGCTTGGCGTTGTTGATCGGATCGATGAAGAGGCGGGCGCTCTGCCCTCTCTTCGATGCCCGTTCCGGCTCCTCTCGCACGATCACGAAGCCTGAGGTGGTTCCGCCGAGAATGTAGTCCGCGGCCTGCGCTCGAAAGCGCTTCCAGGAGTATCGCCGCAGCTGAACCAAGGCGATGGCGCTGCTCCTGCGATCTGGATGCACGAGCTTCTTGTAGGCGTCGAACCCTTTCTTCTCGTCCTTGTCCTGCGCGGCGACGAGCGCGGAGGCGATCAGGGCCTCAGGGCTGCCCTTGGCGGCCTGGGTGACGGTTCGGCTCTTGCCGCTCTTGGCCGCCAGTCCCGGGCCGCTGAGGACCAGCACCGCGACGAGCAGCAACACGATTTGGATGGGGCGCTTCATGAGCTTCTTCCTCGCGTTTCCATACGAGTATCCCTGCCCCTCACCGCGACGGTCAAGTGACGCGACCATTTGCGCGCGCGTCCCGCTCCGCCTCGCAGCACCTTCACTGTGCGAGGTCCGCTGTCCTCTTTCGCAGCTTATCGGCCTGGAATCGAGCCAGGGTAATCACGAGCCCATCGAGAGGTCCGCCAGTCATCTTGGCGTAGGGATCTTGTCCGTCCGCCTGGTCGCTGATCTCGAGGCCATAGGTCTCTTCGCCGCTCGTCCAGCTCACGCGTAGGTTGCTCTCTGAGCCCAGGCCTGTGTCCTTCGCCTTCTTCTTGTCGACGAAGCTCTTCACGCGTGCGGAGGAGAGCGCAGCTCCAATCCCATTGATTGCCGCGGGTACGGGGTTCGTCCCCTCGGGTGGAGTGACCAGAACAAGGCCAGAGGACTTCTCTCCCTTCTTCAGGCGCAGAGGCGGCTCATTGGCGAGGAGGATCTCCACGGTCTCGATGTCGGCGCTTGAGCCATCAAAGAGCTTCTTCCAGGCGAGCTCCTCGAGGCCTTTCCGAAAGCGCTTGGCCAGGTGGTCCTGCACGAGGATGGGCGCGCCATCCCCCGGGCCTCCCTCGACTCGGGCCCAGCGCTGACCCTTCACCGGATCGTGACTCATCTTGGGCCCAAAGCTGATGGAGAGATCCGAATCGGACGTCTGAATCCCCGCTACAAACTCGGGCTTTGACAGCGCGTCCTTCGCCTCAGTGAGCTCCGCAGGTCGCGCGTAACGACTTGCCTTCACGGCGAGCAGTCCGTGGAGCAGACTCTCGACGTCCAGGCGCCGTTTGCTCTTCGGCCCGCGCCAGCCCGCCGGGGTCTTCGTTACCCGGATCGGCGAACCTTTCTCCGGCGCGAAGGTCACGGACTCCACCGCGTCCGTGGACAGCTTGAAGAGACCTCGATGCCTCAGGTCAGCGAGGCCCTTGCGCAGGTTCTTCGCCGTGAACTGATCGACCTTGAGCAGCTCGGCGACGTTGGAGGCCTGGGCGAACACCTGCTCCTCGTCTCCAGCGGCAATGACCAGAGACAGGGTTCGCCCATCGCGGGTCTTGCCCTCCAGCTTCCAGGTCGGCCCCTGGAGCGCCGCCTTCGGCGCCTTGGATCGGACCACGAACTCTCGGGTACGCACTCCGGTGAAGCTGCGAGCCAGCGAGGAGACGGTCTCGTCAGCCTCGAAGCCAGCGGGCTCTGACAGGGTCCAGATGGAGGCCGTGGCGGGGGCGGCGCCGGAGCTCACTGCGCCGGTCGGAGCGACGGTTGAGATGGCCTTCAGGAGCACGGCCTTACCGGACGGGGCGGTCACGCGAAGCTCGGCGAGCTCCTCAGCGTTGGCGTCGAAGATGGCCTTGTCGCGAAGCTCGACCACGGGAATCGCGAAGGCGCTTCGAAGATCTTTTCCAGCCACGCGGTAGACCGTCTCCAGGTCCTCACCATGAGCCACCCAGGTGTCGTGCTTGGCGTCTTGCTCTGCGGTCTCCGAGTCACTCCTCTGGACCTTACCGATGGTCAGATCCACGTCGTTCCATAGGGCGCCGTTGGCCTTGAGCTTCACGGTGATCCGGCGCTCGGGCTCCAGATCATAGAGGCCGAGCTCCTCTGGAGAAGTCCGGGTTGAATACACGCTCCGCGTCCCGGTCTTGAACAGGTTCGCCATCTTGTTGGCTTGAAAGCGCGTGGCCTTCGCCTCGACGGGCTTGAGGAGCGCCCAGGTGCTGTCCTTGCCCTCACCGCGGCGCTTGAGGTGAATCACGGCGTCTGAGCGCTCGATGAGGATCTCGTCGACTGGACTCGGAATCTCTTCCCGGGGATCGAGCATCCCACGGTTCTTCTCGGCCTCGAGCTGCTCCGC
>CALCNF010000302.1 GCA_937897815.1 uncultured Pseudomonadota bacterium
GTGCCCGTGCAGACCACCGCGACCCGGTCGCCATCAGCGGCCAGACCTCCACAGTTCCGAAGCTCCGGCAGCGTCCACTCCTGGTCCACGGACCAAAGCCCGTCGACCTCCCTCAACGCAGCGTAGCGACCGGCCGACCAGTCCATGTAGTCGGGGCTGCCGTGATTCAAGCTCACCAGGACTCGATCGCCCATGCTGAGGAGACGGTCAGGCCGAGCTCGAATGCCGGGCTCGGTCGAGAAGGAGATGCTGTGACTCAGTGTGCCATCGGCGGCGAAGACCGCCACGTCGTCCCCCGCAGCGTCCTCCCCGGGCGCGCGGTCGTAGCGGGTGACGAGCAGGCGCCCGTCCACAAACTCCAAGGCGTCATGAGGGTTCGCGGCGAACTCCTGTGAGACCGAGAGCTGGCGGTTCACGACGGCCGTGCCCGGCGCGACCCAGGTCAGGACCCCGTGAGCTCTGTCGATCACGAGCACATCCTGCCCTACGCTCACGGTCGGCAGCACGACGTCCCCGCTCAGCGCGAGGACGAGGCCCGCCTCCTGGCTGCCTGAGTGGATCAACGGATCTGCGGCCGGGGTCAGCCCATCGGGCTGCAGCAGGGCGACCTGGCTTGAGCCATAGTCGCTGCACACCACCGCGAACCCTACGGGCTCATCTCCGGCGCCCGAGGAGGGCAGACCCTGCGGCTCCCCACATGCGGCCACCAGGAACACAGCCAAGCTGATCCCCATGAGGTTCGCTCTCATAGCCCATCCTCCCGCCAGGCGATTTGCACGGCCCACCTGCGGCCGGGCCTCGGATATCCCAGAAGATCAACGGTAGAGGCATCGCCAGCGTTCAAGAGGCGCGCCTCGAGGGATAGCCGCCCCGCGCTCCCCAGAACCGGAGGCGCTCCGAGCGACCAGCGCGCTCCCCCACCCCACTCAAGAGACGCATCCGCCCGGGCGAGGCCCGCCATGTCGTAGGTGTACGGGCCACGTAGATTCACATCCAAGAACGCGGCCAGCTCATCTCCATCGCTGGCCGCAGTGTAGCCCGTCAGTCGCCCGTTGAGTGAGGACTCTGGCCGCAGCGGCAGCGGCTTGCCATCCAGAGCCACCTCATCGCTGCGCATCTCGCTCTTCAAGCCCGTGGCCGCTACATCCAGTCGAAGGTGCCGCAGGACGTCCGCGCCCAGAGCCAGCTCACCGCCCCAGACCGACGCCCTTCCCACGTTCTGGGCGACGGCCGAATAGAGGCTGTTGCGTCGCATCTGAATCATGTCGCGAAGGTCCGTGGCGAACACGCTCACCACGGCATACAGCCGCCAGGAGACGGGCAACCACAGAGCCTCCCATCGAGCCGTCGCCGACACGACATCGCCGCGCTCGTCACGGAGGTCCTGCGCTGGCGCGACATACAGCCCATCCCCCTCCAGCTCGTAGAGCGTCGGGAAACGGGTCGCCGTGCTCTGAGCCACCTGAAGCGTGACCCCGTGCTTCTTCCATGCAGAGCTCTCCAGAGCGACCTTCCAGCCTGGCGCGACGCGTCGCTCGCCCCCATCATCCGCCATCGTGTCCAGGCGAACTCTTGTATCCAATTCCAACCCAGCCCATGGCGACCGCCACCGGAGTCCCAGGGCCGAGGCGGCGCCGAGACGCGCGCTCGTCGAGACCTCACCCGAGGGAAGGCCGCGCGTGATGGTGAACGCCTCTCGCTGGATCTCCTGGTGCAGCCCCAGGTCCGCGCGTTGATGCACCCGCCACCAGAGGAGTCCGCGGGCCGAGGGCGTCCAGGCCTCCCGTTGATTCCGCGTTGGCTGGAGCGAGACCTCCGCGAGCTCGTCCGACGCCATGGACCGCATCCACCCCAGCCCCCCTTGCAAAGACGCCCGCCAACCGTCCCCGGAGCACCCGAGCCGGAGGGCGCCGACGCTTGAGGCGAGCTCATACCGCGCTGCGTTGGCGAGGCGCCCGGAGGGCCCTGGTACACCTTGCTCCTGGTCGCTCCCGTGCACGACGAGAGCCGTGACGCAGCGTCCCAGGGAGCGCCTGGCGCGAATGAGCCCCGTGGTCCGCGTCGCGTCATTGTTCTCCCGGGTTCGCCAGCGGTCATCCGAGGTGTCGTACGCGGTTCGACCGTCATCGAACCAGGGGAACCCTCCCTCGCTGGACTCGCGCCGAAGCCCGAACCCCATCTCCGTAGCCTCCCCGGATGCGCGGCCGAACAGATCGACATGCCAGCGACCAAACGAGCCTGCGCCTGTCTGGACCTCATAAGCGCCGGGACCTGCTTCAAGAGAGTCGATGGCGAGCGCCCCGCCCATGGCGCCGCCGTAGCCGAGCGGAGCGTGCGCCGGCCAGACCCGGACAGCGGAGCTATGCCACAGGGGCAAAGCGGAGAGATCGACGGGCGCCCCGTCCGCCCTCGCGAGGGGAACCCCATCGAGAAAGACGCGCGTGTGCTCCGGAGCGGCACCTCGGACCTGCAGGGTCGACAGCGAGAACGAGTCCCCGATGCTCCTCACGGACAAACCGGGCACGCGGTGGAGCACCTCCCGCGCGTCGGCTCCCGCTTCTCCCAGAGCCTCCTCCGAGAGGACCCAGACAGGGCGCTCCTCAGACGGCGCCTGAATGCGGGTTCGGTTGTCCCCCGGCTCGGGCTCTGGCGTATCGGCCGGCGTGGCGCTCCAGGGGAGCATGTGCAAGAGGATCAACAGGGCGTGCAAGGGGGCCTCCCGGTGAACCTCGCACCGGCTGTGGTGAGCGCAGCGCTGGGTCGTATCGGGCTCAGGAGATCCCCCCCTTACCGTGGCGGGTCCGCGCCGGATTCCAACCGGCTTCCGAGCACCAGCACCCGCGGGTCTACCGGGCCCAAA
>CALCNF010000303.1 GCA_937897815.1 uncultured Pseudomonadota bacterium
ATCCGCGCACAGAGCGAGCTCGGATCCGCCACCGAGGCTCAGACCGTCCAAGAGGACCACGACGCGCTTCGGTGAGGCGTCGATCCGGTGATAGAGATCAGCGGCGCGCTCCGTGAACTGCCGCACCCTCCCCAGCTCTCCCGCGGACAAGGCCTGGGAGAAGAACTTGAGATCGGCGCCCGCCATAAAGGCCTTTCCTGCGCCTTGAAGGATCACCGCGCGAACGTCCGGGTCAGCCTCGACACGCCCCCAGGCGGACTCAAGGTCACTGAGCAGACGGTTGGACAGCGCGTTCATTTGATCGGGTCGATTCAGCGTCAGGACGGCGACGCCGTCCTCCACCTCGGTCTCTACCGTCGGCAATGGGAACGGACGGCCGCCAGAGCCCCCCTCAGCGCGCTCCTGGAAGCAGGTGGGGATCGCCACGTCCCAACGTTCGGCCACCGTTGCGATGTCCTGAACGGCCATGCCAACGCCATGCCGATTGGCCTGCTCAAAGGGCCCCAGCTGCCAACGCAAGCCCACACGAGCCCCAAGATCGACATCTACTAAGCTACCGACGCCCTCGTCAGCCAGCTGGCCAGCGGCCAACCACGTCGCGCCGGAGAGCCGCGCTCGGACAAGCTCCTGGAGCTGGGGGTCTGGCTCTGAAGGCTCTTCGCCGATCTCCCAGTCGGAACCGCCATCGGTCTGGGCGATCAACCCTGGAGCGGGAGCGTAGAACGGTCCGAAGGCCTCTCCCAGCGTCGTAGCGGCGTGTCGCGAGATCGGCACCCCTGTCGCGTTCATGAGCGCGAACGGCCCCAGGCCCACTCCGAAGGCCGCGCGGGCGGCTTGATCGATAGCGGCCGGCGACCCGGCCCCCTCATCGAGGAGCCGAACAGCCTCGTTCACCCAAGGCACGAAGTAGCGATTCACGACGAAACCGGCGGCGTCCTCGCTTCGAATAGGCGTTCTACCGACGAGGCCCATCATTCGCCATGCTCGGGCGAGATGAATCCGACTCGTCAGGTCACCTCCGATCACCTCGACGAGGCGATTCTTAGCGGGGTGATAGAAGAAGTGGAGACCGAGGATCCGCTCGGGCCGACCCATCCCCGACTGGAGCTCTGTGACACGAAAGCTTGAAGTGTTCGTCGCCAGAATCGTCTCTTGTCCGCAGATCTGATCGAGCTTGGCGAAGACGTCCCGTTTCACACCCAGGTCCTCAAAGACGGCTTCGATAATGAGCTCGCAGCCGGCGAGGTCCTCCAGCTGGGTCGTCCCGCTCAGGCGGCCCATCGCCTCTTCGAGATGCTCCGGCCGCAGGATGCGACGCTGGACACCCTGCTCCAGGGTCGTCCGAATGGATTGCAACCCACGCTCGACGGCCTCCGCGTTGAGGTCCATCAGCTGCACCTGGGCCCCCTCCATCGCGAATTTCTGCGCGATACCCGCGCCCATCGTTCCGGCACCCACTACTGCTACGCGTCCGAGCCCCATGGTGATTCCTCCAACGGCTAGATTCAGAAGGAAGCGATCCATAGCCTGAGGGGCCGACACCTGACAATGAATCCTCGACAAGCGGCGCTACTTCGACGCGCGGTCGGGCTCACTCCGTGGTGAACGACCACGTGTCGACATAATCGCTTCCGTCTCGCTTCCCGCGGAAGGTCACGGTGTACGTCGAGGCGAATTGCAACGGATCATACGAGTACGCCGCCCAGGTGGTCTTCAGCCAAGAGTCGTTCTGTGGAGTCTGGATCTGGATCGGGACCAGGGCGCCGTCCGGGCCCGTCAGCTCGGCTGAGAGGAAGATCTCAGGCGCCGTTCCATTGGCAAAGGTGATCGTGATGATCGGGCCTGAGGGGTAGACCTCGTCGGCGGGAAGCGGCGGCTGCGGCGACTCCCATCCTCCCCAGGAGCGGTAGACGCCCGTCGCCCATGGAACCGGCCAGCGCGCCGGCTCTGTGCTGCCCGCGGCCCCATACGTGGAGTCGAGCACCTCTGCGCTCGCGCCGCTCAGGGCCAAGCCATAACCCCATACGGCCGTATTCGGGTGCACGAGCGGGACGCGATGGTAGAGGGTCTCCATCCACCCATCGAACGAGCCCTGAACGGTCCCTGTGAACGACATCACCTCAGACCACCCTCCCCCGAGCGGTACGCCGAAGTGGGTGAGCCGATCGCCCACGTTCACGCCCACAAAGCCCTCAGTCCACTCGGCGTTCTGCTGGTGGGGGCTCAGTCCGATCTGGCTGTAGGACATCGCGTGCAGAGAGTAGTAGTCGGCGTGAGCCTGCGCCGCAGCGTTGATCGCGCTGTCCTGGGGAAGCGCGTAGTGGCCGATAAGTCCACGGATCTCCGCGAAGATCTCAGCCGCCTCTTTCTGATGGTCCGAGGCCTCGGTTGGAAACTCGACGGGCCCCGGATCGCCAGGGTCGGGTGTCCCGGTTGGAGGCGCGACGGGTCCGGTGTCCTCTTCAAGTACGATGTCGACCGAGGTCGTTGCGTCCGGCTTCGGGGCGCTCACGGTGATCTCTCGCCAGTCAGCCTCCCAGACCCCCTCCGTCACGCAGGCAGACTCGGCGGGCACGTAACAGGTCGACTCGTACCGCCAGGTGCCCGAGGCCACTCGCTGCCCTGCTGAGATCTCTCCCGTCACCCAGATGTCTCCGACCTGACCTTCAAAGCCCCCGGTGGGACTCACGCTCAGCGTGTCCATAGGGATCCCCGCAGGGCGATTGACGCACAACGAGACAACAGGGTGATCCGGGTGTGGGATGCTGCAATCGATCCCAGCGATCCGGAAGCTGGCCGCGCTGAGCCCGTCGAGTCGGAAGCTCACGAGGTCGCCGATATAGTGCCCCTCCCGGATACCAGCCCCGTCGTCACCGCAGGCCACCAGGGCCATCGGCGAGAGGACCACAGAGAGGGCGAGCGCGAGGCAGCGGTGTTTCATCGAGCGGAGAATGGCGGACCTCCTGGTCGGGCTTCCCACGAAGGAACATCCCAAGCAGGCTGCACGCGAGAGGCGCCGGAGTCCAGCCCTGAGGCGGGCCGGATGTGCAACCTGCTGGCCTCTCGATTGCTCCCCCTAGGAGGCATCGCGACCGAACCAGCCGAGCATCCTTGACCACATGCCCGGCGAGCGCACGGCGCGCGAGCGGGCCTGCTCGACCAGGGGCTCCAGGGCCTCTCGAAGCGCTGTTCCATCCCGAGGACGCTCCTCCGGCGCCCGGCATAGACAGCGCTCAATGAGGACCTGGAGGTCATCAGGGAGCTCCCTCGCGGCTTCCCGCAGCGGCACATCGGGGATGGGCCGATCGCTCAAGATGCGATCGACGCACGCCTGCGCCGTGGGGTTGTGCAGGTCCAGGATGTTTCGGCCCACGAGCATCTCGTAGGCGAGCGCGCCCATGGCATACACGTCGCTCGCGAGCGACGTCCCCAGCCCGCGGGCGACCTCCGGGGCGAGGATCAGCGGGGTGCTCAGGGTCTTGGGATCGACGCCAGCGTCAATGTCGTCACGTTGGTGCGCGAGCTTGGCGATACCAAAGTCGATC
Source organism: uncultured Pseudomonadota bacterium (assembly GCA_937897815.1). GTDB lineage: Bacteria > Myxococcota_A > UBA9042 > PHBI01 > CALCNF01 > CALCNF01. Next base: position 3,546 of record CALCNF010000303.1, read on the forward strand.
AGCTTGGCTCGAACGGCCCCAGTGCGGCTCGTCCGTACGAGAACATTCTCGGGCTTCAGGTCCCTGTGCACGATCCCGGCGGCGTGGAGAACCCCGACGGCGGCCGCGAGCTGTTCGAGGACGATCACCGCCTCGTGCCATGGGATCGATCCTCGATGACGCAGCTCCTCGGCGACGCTCATCCCCTCCACGAACTCCATCGCCGCGTAGTAGCGCCCGTCGGGCACGCGCCCCGTACGAAAGATGCGCACCAGCGAGGGGTGCTTGGCCACCTGGGAGAATCGCTGCTCTCGCCACATGGGGTTCTGGGAGTCCCCCTGCTCTTCCCGCAGGCGCTGCTCAAGGGCGTCCATCACCTTTAAGGCGACGATTCGACTGTTGGCGTCCACCTGCATCGCGCGGTAGACCGTCGCCGCGCCCGTCCAGGCCACCTCGTCGATGACCGCGAAGCCATCGAATGACCTCCCGACGAGGCTCTCGCCGCGGGCGCCCTCAAAGCTCATGTTCGTCTCTCCATTCCTGGCACAGCGGTGCCACGGCAAAGGCTAACATGGCTTGCGCGGGTTTGGCGCCAAGTGGTAGACGACGCAGCCTGATTGAGGCCAAACCACTTGGA
>CALCNF010000304.1 GCA_937897815.1 uncultured Pseudomonadota bacterium
AGGAGGGTCGTCTTGCCAGAGCCCGACGGGCCCATGAGCGCCGTGAACTCTCCCTCCTCGATCTCCAGACTCAGGTCGGACAGCGCTCGGACCAGGGTGTCGCCATCCTGGTATTCGCGAGAGGTGTTCTTAACGGAGACAATAGCCATCAGTGGCTCCTTGAGCTCAGGTGGCGCGCAGGGACTCGACCGGCTCCAGGCGACTCGCGCGCAGCGCGGGCCAGAGAGAGGCGAGCAGCGACAGGAGGACGTGATAGGCGGCCCACAGGAGCATCTTGTCCCAGGACCAGACGCCCTTGATGAGGGTGTCGATGGCGACGTTCGCGACGGGCACCGAGCCCTGCATCGCCGCGAAGTCGATGCCGTAGACCACGAGGGGGTAGGTGGCGATGGAGCCGAGGATGAGGCCGAGCATGCTGCCCAGGAGGCCCAGGAGTACGCCTTCGGCGAGGAGCAGCCGAACGATGTCGTTCGGCCGCATGCCCAGGGCCTGCAGCATCCCAAACTCCCGGATGCGCTGAAACAGGCTCATGAGCAGGACGTTCAGGATGCCGATGCTCGCCAGGGCGCCAAAGAAGAACCACATGATGTTCGACGACTTCTTGTCGAGCTGCTCGGCGTTGTAGAGGTCCGGGAGCGCCTCCTTCCAGGTCAGCACCTCGTGGCCCGCGCCCGCGACGCCTCGCACCGTCTGGTAGAGGCTCTCATCCGCCTCACGCTCCGGGACCTGGACGGAGATCTGAGTCGCCGGGTCGGTGACGCCCGGCAACATGCTCTGAGCGGCGCTCAGGGAAGCGAGCGCGAAGAAGTTGTCCAGCTGTGGAGCGCCCGCCTCAAAGATCCCGGCGATTCGGAACGGGAGCGCCTGGAGTTCGCCCTTGTGGGAGAGGCTCACCACGACCTTGTCCTGGACCTCCACGTTCAGGCGCTTCGCGAGTCGGTGCCCGATGAGCAGCCAGGCCCCTTCGTCGTCTGGCAGCCAGGCGCCGTCGATGAGCTTGTCCGCCACGCGGCTGGTCTTAGACTCCGGCCCAGGCTCCACGCCGTGGAGCGCGATCGCCACCGAGTTGTCGGGTGAGGCGATCATGCCTGTGAGATAGAGACGCCGGACGACATGCGTGCCAGGCGCGGCTTCTCTGACCTTCTCCGCGACGGCCCCGCTGTCGCTCAAGAGCAGCGCAGCGTCCCGCTCCTCCTGGTAGCCCTCGGCCTGCACGACGACGTGTCCGGCCGCGGCGCGGATGGTGTCATCCACCACCCCCGCCCAGGATCCGTCCTGGAAGTTGGTGGTGAAGATGATGAGCGCCAGGCCGCCCGCGACCGCGCTCGCCGCCAGGAGGCTCTGTGTGCGCCTGCGGAGGAGGTTTCTAAGGGCGAGCTTTACGATCATCCGCCTACTCCTGACCCAGGGCCGTGACCGGGTCGAGCCGACCCGCGCGCCACGCAGGCCAGATCCCGCCAAGCAGGGAGACGATGAGGACCGTGACCACGGGGATGACGACGCCCTTCAGGGTCAAGATGCCTCGCAGCACCGGGTCGAGCGCGACGCCGCTCAGAACGAAGCCTTCCCCCTCTGAGACCTCCATGGGGAGCCCGATCGACGCCAGGTACCAGTGCCCAGCCAGGCCCAGGAGGACGCCCATGGCCGCTGCCATTGAGGCGAGCATGGCGGACTCGGCGAGCACGAGATAGATGACCCGGCGCGGCTTGAGGCCCATGGCACCCAGGAGCCCGAACTCTCGGGTTCGTTCGTACACCGACATGAGCAAGGTGTTCAGGATGATGAACGCGGCCACGCCGATGATGGCGAACACGAAGAAGAGCATGCTCGCCTCGCTGAGGACCTCCATCTGCTGCACATCGGGCGCGATCTCGTACCAGGTTCGTGCAGAGAGGTCGGCCCAGCGCGCCTTCGTCCGCTCTTGAAGCTCCAGCAGCGTTTCAATGGTGTGGCCGACCACGACCACTTCGTGGACGCCGTTCTCGAGCGCCAGGAGCTCCTGGGCCGCGACGACGGGCAGCATGACGCCCTCGTCCAGCGCGATGTTCCCGGTCTTGTAGACGCCGACTGTCTTGTAGCTCTGGTTTCCGATGCTGCCGTCGAGGGCGTTCGTCACCACGAGGAGGTCAGCGCC
>CALCNF010000305.1 GCA_937897815.1 uncultured Pseudomonadota bacterium
CGTCATCTGGATCATCTCTTCGTCGACGCTCACGCCTGTCTCAGACTGGAGCAGTCCCTGAAGCTGATTCACCGTTGTCTTTTCCGTGCGCAAGCCCAGGTCGGCAGTGTTCAGCGCTCGCGCTACACCGACCATCAGCGACTCGTATGCGCCGTGCACCGACTCGCCGGTGAAGGCGACGACGCCTGGCAGATCCAGGCTGTCGATCAGGTTGTACAGGTTTCGGTTGTCACCGGGGATGTCGGCAACGGGAACGGGGGTTACGCCGTCGTTCTCGAGAGGCTCTGAGGCCGCAATTCTGTCCGGCTGTCCATCGACATCTGCGTGGATCTCGATCCCTCCGGCGGCGCCAGACGAGGTCGGTCCAACCTGGAAGAAGCTGTTGCCGGCCGTTCCATCCAGAGCCACGCCGGCGGCGTGGACCGCGTTGACGGCACCAGCCATCCCGAAGGCGATCTCGTCGACGACGTGCAGGGAGTGGCCAAGGGTGTCGTTCATAGCGTCGATCACGCCGCCGAGACGTCCACCGACCTCGGTCATGGCGGGCACGGTGTTTCCGTCTCCCTTCGTGATCGTCACTGCGAGGCTCTGAGGCGGACCAGCGGTCTTTACAACGTTCAAAGATGAGGTGTGGGCGTCGGTCACCAGGGGACGACCACCCGCGATGAAGAGGTCGACGGAGCCATCCTTCTGGTTGACCACAGTGACATCGATCATCTCGCCGATCTCGCCCACAATGCGATCTCGCTCATCGACCATAGATTCGGGATTCACGCCTTTGGATGCGAGAGCCTTGATCTCCGCGTTGAGCGTGAAGACCTGTTCGGCTTTCAGGGAGATCTGTCCGCTGAGCTCTTCGGCCTGCTCCTCCGTCGCGAGGATCGCGCCCTCAAGCTGGTTGGCGATGGAGTGGAACTGGGCGACCAGGCCCTCTGCGGTGCCGAGAACGGTCTGGCGCTCAGCCTGACCCGAGGGGTTGGCCGCCAGCTCTTTGAGAGACGACTGAAAGGAGTCCAGGCTGGTCATCAGGCCGATTCCGTCGAGCTCGTTGAACGTCTCCTGGACCTGAACGAGGGTGTCCTGGGAGCCATCGTGATACCCCATCCGACCGAAGGTCTGTACGAGGTTTCGAGCCAGAAGCGAGTTGCGGATCGCGAAGGGCTGATTGACGGAGACGCCGCCTCCTAGAACGGAGTGCGGTGTCAGCGCGACGATCTCTCGGTGGTAGCCGGGAGTGTGGGCGTTGGCGATGTTGTAGCCGGCGACGGTGAGCCGCGCTCGTGAGGCGCTCAGGCCGCTCTTACCGACACTCAGGATCTCATTGATGCTTCCAATGGTCATGATGTACCCCTTAAGCGTTGCGCAAGACGGTCTTGGAGGGGATGGATTCGCGTCGGACGCGCCCCCTCGAGGTGTAGCTATCGGTGCTCTGGAATCGGTCAGGGTCGTGACCGCGCAGGAGCGCTGAGTAGGAGCGAATTACCGTGAGCCCGCGATGGGCGTGCAGTTGGCAGACCGCCTGGAGTTCCCGAAAGCTCTCGGTCAGAGACCGAAGGCTCGTCACCTGACCGGCGATCTTCTCACCCAGGGCTCCAGACAGCGCCTCAGCCACTTGCGAGGCCGTCGGCTTCTCCAGCTCCATTCCAAGCTTCTCTGCACTCAGGCAGAGCAGCTCACCGATTGCTACCTCGTTCGCCTCGATTTGCGACAACAGGGATAGCTTCTTCTCCGTAGACACCGAGAGCTCTCGGTGCTCGAAGGCAATGATCTGGGCATACTCTTGTTGTGTGACCTCAATGAGGTCTCGCATCAAGCCGATATGCCCCTCAAGCGCCTCGGAGAGGGCTTGGCTGGGGACGGTGGTCATGGGTCGCTCCCATCACTCGCCTCCACTTCCCCCGGGTGGTCGAAGATATCGGACAAGAGCCGATCAGCCAGAGCACCAATATCCACTTTAAAGGCTCCTGCCTCTATAGCGGTCTTGAGCTCCGCGACCATGACACGATCCACTTGTTTCACCTCTTCCTGACCCTGCTCCATGAGCTTACGGGTCGCGCTCATACTGGAAGCAACTGTCGCCGGGGAGTTGGACGAGCTGCTGGCAGAGGAGCTTGCAGAAGGGGCACTAGCGCGTCCCGCTTTGCTCGTCGAGTCGGCAGATGCCTTCTCGGCTCGCGCGGTGCGCTTGGGGATCTTATTGGCGTTTCCGCCGTTGTCGATGGGTCGACTGGTCATAATTCTTATCGTCTTCGTTTGGGACTACGTTATCGGCAGCCCTCGACCGGGGTAACGTGACTACGAGTCTACTTCTTAAATGGAAAAGTTGAGTTTTTTCGATCGCTTGGATCAGTTAGGAGCCTCCGCAGGTGTGACTCTGCGAACGGGCTGTCAATCCAGGAATCATCCTGGGGTGGAAGATCACTACTCAAATCAGGCGTGTTCGTGGTCGAGGAACGTGTCTCGACTCTATCATCAGAATCCCCTGAGCGCTCCATTCGAACCGCTATTTGTCGGGGTGGGGCGCCGCTTGGGGCGCGCTTGAGCGTCGTCTGGGAACGCTCGATGGCCGCAGCGATGCCCAGGCCGCCCTGGCCGGAGAGGTTCTCCACCATGGCTTGCTGCATCATGTGCTCATAGAGACCCTTTGATGGGCCGCTGGGCATCATTCCCCCTTCGGGGAGCGTCTTCTGCATGGCCTTGACCATTTCTCGCAGGAGCATCTCCTCGAAGGCCTTACCGACCGCGGCCTGGTTGGCGGTCGCCGCCTCCGAGCGGGGCATCTGGCCTCGCTCGGACCGGAGCCGCTGCGTGCTCTGGCGCAGCAGGAGGTCGGTCGGAAGCTGGGTCTGCCCGGGCTTCATTAGAGGACCTCCAGCTCAGCATGCAGGGCGCCTGAGGCCTGGATGGCCTGGATGATCTGGACCAGGTCACGAGGCGTCGCGCCAAGGGCGTTCAGGGCCCCCACGACGTCCGCGAGAGTCGCGCCGGCCGGGACGATTTGAATCGGCCCACCCTGTTCAGTGACGTTTACGTCCGTCTGCTCCTGGACGGCGGGATCTGCCACGGTCAGGGGGTTGGGCTGCACGACCTGAGGCCGCTCCTTCACTTCGATCTTAAGGCTACCGTGGGCGATGGCGACCGGTGAGATGCGTACCTTGTCTCCCATGACCATGGTCCCCGTGCGGCCGTTGATAATCACCCGCGCCACGGCGTCGGGCGTCACCTCAAGGACCTCCATGCGAGCGATGAACTCAGCCGGGTTGTTCCGGGCGTTCGCCGGGACCTCCACGACGATTCGGGCGCCGTCCAGGCTTTGTGCCATGTTGGCGGCGCCTCCGAGGGCGCCCGCGGCGGCGTTCACAGCCTGGGCCACCTGGCGACTTGTCCCGAAGTCGGGCTTGTCCAGGAGGAGGGTGATCGACTGGCCATCACCGAGTTTGATTCCGACGGACCGCTCTACGGTGGCCCCGCCGGGGATGCGACCTACGTTGAGATGATTGGACTTCACGCTGGAGCCGCTCTTGCCTTCCGCGCCGAAGCCTCCCACCTGAAGGGGGCCCTGTGCCATCGCGTAGGTTTGTCCGTCGACGCCGTTGAGCGCGGTCATGAGCAGCGTGCCCCCGACCAGGCTTCGCGCGTCACCGATGGAGCTCACGACGATGTCGATGGGCGTTCCCGGTTGAGCGAAGGGGGGGAGCTTCGCCGTGACCATGACCGCGGCGATGTTTCGGAGCACCAGCTGCTTGGGGTCCATGCGGATGCCGACTCTGGAGAGCATGGCGCTCATGGACTGAATCGTGAACACGGACCGTTGGCTGTCTCCCGTGCGGTCCAGTCCGACGACGAGACCGTAGCCGATGAGCTGGTTCGAGCGCACACCGTCGACCCGGGCGACGTCCTTGATTCGAGCTGCCTGAGCGGTCTCTGCGGTCCACAGGGGGAGCGCCACGACGACCGCGAGGAGAAGGATAAAGCGTCTCATTGGAGCACCTCCGCCTGCTTCGCGGACAGGATCCGGCCCTGAACCACGCGACCGGTCGTGGGGATCTTGATGCGAATGATCTCTCCGGGACCGCCGCGCTGCATCGCGATGGCAGGAGCGCTGACGTTCAGTCCACCGCTCTTGATAGAGGCCTCGATTGGGTCACCGCGCTGCACCAGAGGAGCCACGTCGATCCAGGACTCGAGCACAACCTCTCCCGACTTCAGCTGGCGACGTGTTCGTTTGCCTACGACCGCCTGGGGATTGGAGTGGGCCCGCGGGTGGGGGGCCTTGTGGACGACCTCGACGTCTCCTCGGGTGAGCGTAGCGCCGCGTTCGATGTCGCGAAGGGTCACGACGGTCGGGACCAGGGCCTGACTTCGGGCCCGGACCCAGGTCCACACACCTGGATCGGAGGGGACGTCCAGCCAGACCCGAGCGGTGATGAGCCCGACCGGGCCTTGCCCCTTGGCGATCTCGACGCGCTGGATGCCATGGGCTCGGGCGAGAATTCCCGCGCTGGCGGCCCGCACGTGGCTGAGCTTGACCCGAGAGCCGGGGGCGAGCTCGGGGTGGCTCTCTACCGCCTCTACAAGGGCTCGAGATACCTGGTCTTGAGTCACCTGCGCGTGCGCAGGTCCGAGACTCAAGAGGGTGAGCGTGGTCAGGATAATGAACTTCTTCATGGCGTAACTCCCGAGCGTCCTCCTATCGGAGACGCGTGGTCTCCTGGAGCATCTGGTCGGCGGCCTGAATCACACGGCTGTTGATCTCGTAGGCGCGCTGGGCGGCGATCAGATCGATCATCTCTTCGACAACCTCGACGTTCGAGCCCTCAAGCATTCCCTGGCCGAGGCCGCCGAAGCCCTCCTCGCCGGGGAATCCGTCAATGGGCTCGCCTGAGCCCTCCGATGCGGCGTAGAGGTTGTGGCCCTGCGACTCCAGTCCGGACGGATTGATGAAGAGGGTCATTCCAATTCGACCGACCTCGATGGGCTCCACCGTACCGACCTGAAGGGACTTCACCGTTCCGTCGTTCTCGATGATGACGTTTTGGGTGTCCTCAGGGAGGATGATCGGCGGATCCAGGGTCTGGCCCTCGAGGGTGACGAGGCGTCCCTCTTTGTCGCGGGTGAACGCGCCGTTCCGGGTGTAAGCGTTCGTCCCGTCGGCCATCTGGATTCGAAAGAACCCTGCTCCCTCAATGGCCACGTCCAGCTCGTTGTTGGTCGCTTGTAGGGCGCCCTGACCAAAGAGCTTTTGAGTGGCCACGGCCCGGGTACCCTGGCCCACTTCGAGGGGCATGGGGGAGGCCTCAGCCTGATCCTGACTGGAATCTCGAGCCGACCGAATCTCCTCGTAGAAGAGGTCCTGGAACTCGGCGCGGGATCGCTTGAAGCCGACCGTATTCACGTTGGCCAGGTTGTTGGCGATCACGTCGATGTTGAGCTGCTGGGCTTCCATGCCCGAGGCTGCGGTGCGGAGACTGCGAATCATAATGAACTCCTCTTATCGAGTGATTCGAATCGCGTTGCGATCCATGTCTTGGTAGGTGCTGATGGCCTTTTGCATGGCGTCGAAGGTGCGCTGCACATCGACGAGCTGGACCATGAGCTGGAGCGGCTTGGCGTTCGAGCCTTCAACCCAACCCTGCTGCACTCTCACACCAGAGTCGGGCCCAAGGATTGGGGCGTCCTCGGGGGGGATGAACAGGTGGTTGCCGTCGCGCTGCAGATCGGTTTGAGGATCGATACCGACGAGGGCCAGCTGACCGAGCTCGGCTTCATTCGAGAAAATGCGACCTGTGCTGTCGATTCGAGGGACGTGCTCAGGCGGGATGAAGATCGCTCCACCCTGGTCATCGAGGACCGCGTGCCCGTTGATCGTCCGAAGGAGGCCGTCCGAGGCCACCATCAGTCGACCGTCGCGGGTCAGACGATCCTCCCCTTCGGCTTCGATCTTGAAGAAAGCGTCGCCTTGAATCGCCAGGTCCAGTGGGTTGTCGGTGCGGAGGTACTCCCCGCTGTCCAGGGCCGGGCGACTCTGGTTGGTCTTCACGAAATGGCGATCGTTCGTTCCGGACGGGTCCTCGCCACCCTCGATTGCGGAGAAGGAGACCTCGCTGCGCTTGAATCCCGTGGTCTGCGCGTTCGCCAGGTTGTTCGAGAGCACGTTGAGCTGCTGCATGCGGCTCGTGGCTCCTGATACTGCGACGTAGATTCCGTTGGCCATTGTGGTCTTCCTTCCAATCTTCGGGGGGTCTAGGCGACCCGCCGTTGGGCCCGAGTCTGAACCCGGCTGTCCGATGTAGGTTTAGAGCAATCGCTGTGCCATCGTGGCCCGATCGCAGCAGGGGAGCCCCATCCGATGCGAACCGGAGCGCATCCCGTGCGGGAGGTGACGGGGGTTCTCGTCAACATCTTGACGTTCGACGCCACGATCCCGACGGTTTGACAGGGGAGCTTGGTGGTCAGCTTCGACATTAGAACGGCCTCCCGATGTCCATGCCCTTCTGGAGCCACGGCGGGTCCTGCCGGTCGGTGATCACGCCGCGGCCGGTGAACTCGATCTCCGCATCTGCGATGAGCGAGGAGAAGACGCTGTTGTCTCCCTTGATGTCGACGGGCCGGACGAGTCCGCTGATGTAGAAGTGGTGCTCCTCGTTGTTCACCAGGACCACGCGGTGCCCCTCGATGAAGAGGTTGCCGCTCGGCAGCACCTCCCGAACGATAGCGGGGACCGTGGCCTCCAGGTTCTCGGAGCGGCTTGAGCTTCCTGCACCCTTGTACGCGCTCCGCGTGCCCATTCCGATGAGCTCATCATTGGTGATGCCGGCGGAGTTCTTTAAGGAGTTCAAGAGCCCGAGAAACGCGCCGATCTTGACGCTCGTGTCCGACTCTCGCAGGAGGTCCGTACTGGCTCCGCGCTTCGCGTCCGCCTTCTCGAGGACGCGAACCGTGACGATGTCACCGATCCGCATCGCGCGATGGTCTGCGAACAGGTAGGTCGCCGCGTGATTGGCGCGGAAGAGCGAGCCATTCGTGCCCTTGCCGGCGTCCTGGTCAAAGCTCACCGGGCTCTTGTAGGTGCGGCGCTTCGGCACATACTCCTTGATGTGCGTCGATCCGCAGCTCGCCAGGAGGCTCGCCGCGAGGACGAGGGCGGGGATAATCAAACGGGTTCTGTTTTTGGTCATATGAAACTCCATGGCGTCCTGATGTGTCGCCGGGGAGATTCACTTCAACGATCGTGCCAAAACCGGATTTCCTCGATAATTAGGCGATAAGTTGCTGTTTTTATTCACAAAGGTGCGTTGGGTTGGTTCTCGGGCCGTTGCCTTTCGCGCCAGGCAGGGTGTCGGGTTTCTGGCGGTGGTCGGCACGTCCTGCCTAGACTCCATGCGTGAGTGATGTTCGATCCCGACGCAAGATGGCTGCTCGGCTCCGCAGGTTGGCGGAGCTCCGTGAGGGCCAGGCTCGTCGTGAGCGTACGTCCGCGCGAGGCGAGCTGGAGTCCGCTCAAGAGGCTCTGGACGGGCTCGACGATGGGCACGCTCGCGCCGAGGCCGAGCTTCTCGGCTCGGAAGAGCCCCTGACCGGAGCCCATGTGCAGCTCCTGCAAGACGGACGTATGAGCCATCGAGGGCGTCGTCGAGCTCAGGAGGCCGTGATCGTCGAGCGAGACGCTGAGCATGATGCTCGGATCGCGGAGCACGAGCGTGCAATCGGTGAGCAGCGGGGCAAAGAGGTCCTTGAGGACCGTATGAAGCGCGAGCTCCGCGAGGAATATGAGCGTCAGGAAGGTCGAGAGCTCGACGAGATCGCAGCCTCCCGCTCTGGTGGGGCCTCTGACGGTTCCGACTGAGCTGGGATCCTCAGCGTATCCATGAGGCGCGGCCCTGATCATCGACCCAGCGCCAGCGCGTGCCGCCGTCCACGCAGCCGCTCTTCAGATCGCTAGAGGAGCAGAAGGTCCGGACGTGCATGTGGTCGTCATGGGCGGCTGAGTCCGAGGGTTGCCTGAGGATCAGTCGCGCACGACGGAGGATCTCAGGGTGCTCCCCACGTCGCTCGGCGTATTGGAGCAGCAGGTCCTTGATCGGATTCGAGATGAACACGTACTGAACGGCAGGACGCCGACTCGCGATCAACGTTCGAAGCAGGCTCCAGTTTCGCGGAACATCGAGTCGCAGACGACAGCCCTCACGGCTGCATCGTCCTGTGGAGTCGAAGGGCTCGAACCCTGGTGACTCCACGGGCTTCCCGCGGGCGTCCTTCACATAGTAGAGCAGGTCGACGTCGCGCCCTGAGCGGTGGGACCGATGTCGCTCGACCGCGCCGCCCCCTTTCAGGCTGCAGTCTCCGATAAGAAGCGGGGGGCCTGGCGAGGATTTTCCAACGTGGCGAGCGCTCCGCCATAGGAGCGCGGCGACCTCCAGGGTCGTGTACTGAGTGCCCCGCTTCGCCGTCCGATTCAAAAAACGGTGGTGGGGGCCTTGAAGGGGGACCTCAAAGCCGTCCACCAGCCGGCCGTCTTGTGCTGTTCCCTCCGACGCGGCGTTCGCGAGGAAGGGGAAGAGGGCGAAGAGGGCGACGGCCAGGAGCAGCGCGCCGGCCCTGCCTGGCGCCGGACGCGGGCCGCGAGCCGGCATCAGTCGACTGCGCCCTCGAGGCGGAGGATCTCGCGTAAGTGGACCACAGCCGACTTGTGCAGCTGGCACACGCGGGCCTCGGTCACGGAGAGCACCTCGCCGATCTCACGAAGGTTCAGGTCGTGGAAGTAGTAGAGCGCGAGGACTTGCTGATCCCGCTCCTCAAGCTTGGCGAGGGCGTCTACGAGCACCACTCGAAGGTCGGCCCGGTTCATCTTGGAGCGCGAGAGATCCTCGCGAATGTCGTCAAAGTCCAGGACGTCGGGGGTAACGAACCGCACGGACTGGGTGTCCTTGCGCAGCTTCTGAAGGTCATCGAGGGAGAGCTCGAGGTGCTCTGCCATCTCGTCTTCATCGGGCTCTCGCCCGAGCTGATTGGCCAGCTCCGCGACGGCCTTGTCGAAAGAGCGGGCCTTGCGCCTCGCCGGCTGGCTCATGGGGTCGAAGCGCCGGAGCTCATCGAGGATCGCACCGCGGATGCGGAACTCCGCGTAGGTTCCGAATGGCCGACCACCGCCGGGATCGTAGGTGGAGTGAGCTTGAATCAGTCCCATCAGGCCGACGCTCACCAGATCGTCCACGTCGAGAACCCCACCGGAGGTCCGCGCGAAGCGTCGCGCTTGCCGCCACACGAGATGGGCGTGGGTCTTCACGATCTCCTCGACGGGTGGCAGGTCCACGGTTGGACCTTCAGACGCGTCACGCTTGGCGACCTTGTAGGCGCCCAGGAGATGCTGGCGTAGGGGGTCGGATTTCTCAGACATTAGACGGTGGTCGCGCTCGATTCGTGACTGGAGGTGGTCGCTGCACTTCCGTCGTCTCCTCCGATGAGGCGACGCCAGAAGAGCTGCATTCTTCCGCTGGCCTCATTGGCCAGGGGACGCATGAGAATCGAGTCCGCGAGATGTCCGAAGGCCACCGAGGACGGGGCGTTTGGATAGGAGCTCATGACCGGCTTCTGGGCCATCACGGACTCACGGACGTGGGGGTCGGCCGGAACGTGACCGGCGAGGGCGAGGACCACGGAGAGGAACCTGGAGGTCAGAAGACTCAGGCGTTGGAAGACCTCTTTCGCTTCGATCTCGTGGCTGGCCTGGTTGACCACGAGGCCAATTCGGTCCATCCCACAGCGACGGACCAGCACCTTGATCATGGCATAGGCGTCCGCGAGCGACGTGGGCTCTGGGGTCGCGACCACGAGGACCTCCTGCGCTGCTCCCGCGAAGAAGCGCGCGTTCGCGCCGATCCCGGCCGCGGTGTCGACGAGGACCGTGTCGAAGTCACCCTCGAGCTCCTCCATCGCCTGGAGAAGTCGCAACCGGTCCGTGTCGCTCATCTCGCTCATCTCGATGAGGCCGCTGGTACCAGGGAGCACAGAGATTCCGTACGAGGTCTCCACCACGATGTCCTGAATCGTGCGCTCGCCGGAGAGGACGTCCGCCAGGGTATAGCGAGGGGTCTCGTCGAGAAGAATATCCACGTTCGCGAGGCCGACGTCACCGTCGACGATGA
>CALCNF010000306.1 GCA_937897815.1 uncultured Pseudomonadota bacterium
GATCTTCTGGGGCTGGGGAGCCCAAGTTTCATCCATGCCCCGCCGGTTTCGGCCCCGCCATCGGCCGTGGCCATGGCGTGCCAGGAGGGGCCGGCTCGGGAGCTGTTGGTGCGCTTCGCGCAAGAGCGCGGCGGGCTGCTGATTCACCCCTATATGGGCTCCACGCCCGTGTGGCGCATGGCGCTGGAGCTTCACGAGGCCTCGGGTGTGCCGGTGAAGGTACTCGCCCCCCCACCACCGGTGACCTGGGTCGCCAACGATAAGGAACTTCTGACCCAAGTGGCGCAGGGAGTGTGCTCCGACGCCGTTCTGGGAAGCGCACCTACGCCGGAGACGCTCGCCGGTTCCTCCGCGAAGGAGCTCGCCTCCAGGTTGTTGGAGCTGGCTGGAAGGCACGAGCGTGTCGCGCTCAAGATGACGCGCTGCGCGTCCGCCATGGGAAACGAGGTGTTCGAATCTCAAGACGTCGTGTCGTGGGATGCCGAGCGGCTTCTCGTGGAGGTCGAGCGCTTTCTGTCCGAGAAGGAGTGGAAGGCGGGCGAGCCGGTCCTGGCTGTGCAGTGGCTGGACATCCAGAGCTCCCCCTCCACTCAGCTCTGGGTTCCGCCGCTGGGCGAGGGGCTCCCCACCGTAGACGGCGTCTATGAGCAGCTCCTTGAGGGCGAAGAGTGCGTCTTTTTGGGCTCGGTGCCCTCACGGCTCGGGGACGAGATGGATCAACGCCTGAGCGTCGCCTCTGTTCGCGTCGCGCGGGTCTTTCAGGAGCTGGGATACGTAGGTCGCTGTTCCTTTGACTTCGTGATCTCGGACGGAGACGCCTATTTCGTAGAGTGCAACGGCCGTTGGGGAGGGACCAGCACGCCGATGCACCTGCTCGATCGGGTCTTTCCAAAGGGTCGGCCTGCATACCGCGCCAGGGACTACCTGGACGCTCGATTGGCCGGCGTTCCGTTCCCGCAGATCCTGGAGGCGATCGGCGACGCGCTTTACGACCATCGAACGGGGCAGGGCAGCTATGTGCTCTACAACGTGGGATGTCAGGCCCTGTACGGGAAGTTCGATGTGATCGCCCTTGGTGATTCCATCGAGGCGGCCAACCGAGCCCTCGAGGAGCGGCTCCCTGCCTTGCTTGAGCGGTGCACGGGGTGACCGAATCGCAGAACGCGGCTGCCCCCCA
>CALCNF010000307.1 GCA_937897815.1 uncultured Pseudomonadota bacterium
AACAGCCCCCTGGTCGACTTCGGCAGCGAGACGATCGATCGCTATGACGAGGAGATCGCCCTGACCGACAAGCACCTCGGTCCGCTGCTCGAGGCCCTCACGGCACCTGGGGACCGCCCTACCTACGTCGTGATCACCGCGGACCACGGCGAAGGCTTTGGCGAGCATGGCGCTGACCCCCACGCTCGAACCCTCTATCGAGAGGTGACGCGTGTTCCCCTGCTCTTCCTCGGGCCCGATGTGGAGCCTAGACGCGTGCAGGAGAGCGTCGGGATGCATGACATCGCGCCCACATGGCTCGACCTGGCCGGCCAACCGATCCCCGAGGAGATGACCGCGCGCTCCCAGGGGCGGGTGCTCTTTGGTGAGCCCGCGCCCGCTCAGCGTCTGGTGTTTCAGGAGAACTCCTACTCCAGACCCCGACGAGACGCGAAGGCCGTGATTCGAGGTCCCTACCACTTCATCCTCGACGTCACGAACGGCTCCAGCGAGCTCTACAACATGGAGACCGACCCGGAAGAGAAGCAGAACCTCGCGGGGACCGGCCTTGAGGCCGAGCGCGAGCTGCGCGCCGCCATCCTGGACTTCCTGCCCACGACCCACGTGCCGCCGAACTTGTCCAAGTAGAGCCTTGCCCTGCGCGGCCTAGTGTCTATGGTCACCGAGCGGAGTTGAACGGTCGACTCCACCCGTACGGAGCGCCTACGTTGATGGCCCTTTTCCTAGCCTTCACTCTGATCCCGCTGGCGGAGTTGATCCTGTTGATCCGCCTCGGTGGGACGATCGGCTTTCTCCCGACGGTGGCGATCTGCTTGCTCACTGGCTTCGCGGGCGCCTCGTTGGCGCGGGCTCAGGGGCTGTCGGTGCTCCGCCGAATTCAAGAGGTGAGCGCTCAGGGTCAGCTCCCGACACGCGAGCTCCTCGAAGGTGTGATGATCCTCCTCGCGGGCGTCGTCCTGATTACGCCCGGGTTTCTGACAGACATCTTCGGTCTCCTGCTCCTGACGCCTCCCTTCAGGGCTCTGATGCGCGCCTGGTTGGCGCGACGCTTCGAGGCGCAGATCACCGCGCGCGCTGCCACCTCGGCTGGCGCGGGTGCCTGGACCGCTCACGCGCGCACCCGGACGCCCGATGGTGAAGCAGGGCCGGTTTGGCAGGAGCTGTCCCCAGACCAGGAGCTGCTCCCCCCAGGGGCGGTTCGACGGCCCGACGACGGCCGAGAGCGGCCCGTCATTGACGTCGAGGTCGACTGACTCACTCGACGATCAAGCGGTCCGCTGGTAGGTTCCGCCCTCCCGGACGAGGAGTCGTATCGTGAAGGCCTGGATCCCAACCACCTTGCGCGGTGTCTGCATGGGCATCGCGGACATCATACCCGGGGTCTCTGGCGGAACGCTCGCGCTGATTCTGGGTATCTACCAGCGCTTTGTGGGGGCCGTGAGCGCCATTGGACCCGGCATGGTGCTCGCCGCTCTCAAGGGCTCCTTCTGGCGTCGTTTCCGTGAAGGTCTGACCGACCAGAGCGTCCTCGGAGACTCCGAGGAGGATCGCTACGTCGCTCATACCCTCTTTCTCGTGTTTCTGGGCGCGGGTATCGGGACCGCACTCCTGATCGGCGCGCGAGTCTTGCCCACACTGCTGAACCTCTACCCAGCGCAAATGATGGGCTTCTTTTTCGGCCTGGTTCTCGCGTCCGTCGTGATCCCGTTTCGTCAGATGAAGGAGCGGGGCGCCAAACAGATCGCCACGTTTCTCCTCGTCCTCGCGGGCACCTGGGCGATCATGGGCACGCCCATCACACAGAGCGGGAAGGCCCGCGGAGAGGTCACTGTCGCTCTTGGGCAGGCCAGCGACCAGGAGACCCGGCTGAGCGCGACGGGCGTCGTGTTCATGACGGACAAGAACGGCGGTGTGAACGTGAAGCGCGAGGTCGCCTTTGGACCGGCCTCGGATATCCTCATCCCGGCGGGCGAGCTCGTCGCGAGCGTCCCGGTTGTGGCCCGGATGGCTGGCGAGGTCGCCAACGTGGAGGTCGGTGCCCTGCGCGTCATTCACGGCGGTCCGGACGGGCTCACCTTCACCCAGACCGGCCCCATGACGGGCGGCGAGGACCCCGCCCTTTGGTACATCTTTATGGCCGGCCTTATCGCGATCAGCGCCATGGTTCTTCCCGGCATCTCAGGTTCGTTCATCCTGTTGATGCTCGGCCTCTACCACTTCATGACCTACACGCTCCGGAGCCTGATCTACGACAGGGACCCAGATGCGCTCTCCGCGACCCTGGTATTCGTCGTCGCTCTGGTGATCGGCATCACTGGGTTCTCGCGGCTGCTCCGCGTGCTCTTGGACCGGTACCACGACGTGACCATGGCCGCCCTGGTTGGAATGATGCTCTCCTCGCTTCGGAAGATCTGGCCCTTCGTCGAGACCTCGAGCGCGGGCGTCGAGACCAATGTGCTGCCGCCATCCCTGGAGACCCACGTCATCGTGACGATCATCACGTTCGCGGTGGGTATGGCCGCGGTCGTAGGGCTTGAGCGGGCTGGAAGAGAGGCGCTAAGGGAGGAATAGCTCCCTGCTCCGCGTCACTGCTCTCCGTCTACGCGCTCTCGAAGCTCTTTACCGACCTTGAAGAACGGCATGCGCTTCGGGGAGACATCAACCTTACCCCCGGTCTTGGGGTTGCGGCCCGTGTACGCCTTGTACTCACGAATCGTGAAATTGCCGAAGCCCCTGACCTCGACACGCTCATTACGATTGAGCGCCTCGACCATGGACTCGAACACCGTGTGAACGGCCGCCTCAACGGCCTTGTGTGCGTGACCCGTACGATCGCTCACTGCATCCACGAGCTGTGACTTCGTCATGGCGGTGCTCCGTTGGAACTTCCTAAGGGATTCCAAAGCGCTAGAGGTTGCGGAAGGAGTGTTCAGTTATGCGCATCGGGACCGGGTTCGTCAACAGAGAATCCGTATTCGGCGGCGGGCGCGACTCCCCTGGGCTCAGTCATCATCCCCTTGCCCCTCAAAGGCCGCGGAGTGAGACTTCAAGGAGGCGGCGATCTGACTCGAGTCAGTGGCCTGTCTGAGATCATCAAGCAGGGACGTAGAGAGGACCATGCGCGAGACGCTGCTCAGGAGCTCCAGGTGAATGCGACGGCCGCTTGGCGGGCCCAGGGTCACGAAGATCACATCAACAGGCTCACCATCGGGAGCCTGGTAATCCACAGGCGAAGCGGTGGTGAACACAGCCAGCGTGGGCGCCGCTAAGCTCCTGACCGTCGCGTGAGGGAGCGCGAGGCCCATCCCCACGGCAGTGTTCTGGGTCTTCTCGCGGTCCCAAAGCGCCTGCTCGATCTCCTGGGCCGTGAGCTGCGGGTAGGCCGCGGCGAGCGTCTGGGCCATGGCCGCGAAGAGGTGGTCTTTACGCGTGACCTCCAGACCCGGCTTCAAGCAGTCCGTCTGGAGATAGTCCTTTAGCTTGAAGGGCTTCGCCGTCAAGCTCGGGAAGTCCCCGGTCGCCATGACGTCGTGGGTCTGCAGACGTGGGGTCTTCAAACGCAGTACCGAGCAGACCGCGCGGCGCGTGATCCGATCCATCTGGGTGCCAAAGAGCCGCTCCTTGGTGCCTCGTCCGCGCGGCGCTCCCATCACAAGCAAATCGTAGCCTGCGGTGGCCTTTACGACGGTCTCCACCTCGTCTTTCCCGAAGAGGATGCGGTTGGAATGAGGCCGCTCAAAGAGCCCGGCGAGCTGGTCCAGGTAAGCGCTCTCGCTCTGCACGTCCACGGGCGGAGTGCCCTCCTTGACGAAGCGGGCGAAGGTGACATTGGCGCCGTAGATCCTGGAGAGGTGATCGGCTGTCGTGACCACGAGGGAGTCGTGGGGGCCAGGCTGGGCGAGAACCAAGATCTCCCGGACCTTCCGAATACCCCTGTCCTTCAACAGAGCGAGGTTGCACGGAAGGTGGTCGACCAGCCAGCCCAACGGGTGGTTTTGAACGACGCCCTTGTTGGCGTCCAGGCCCCACTCCATCACCAGCCAATTGGCCTGGAGCCGGGTCACGAGCCGGTGGACCGTGTCCGCTACATCGCGAGAGACCACCGCATCAAAGTCAACCAGGACCTGATCCTCCTCGGCGGTCGCCTTGATGCGACGACGCAAGGAGCCCACCAGGGGGTCCTCCTCCAGCATCGCACCCAGGAACGTCTGATCCGGCACCGTGGTCAGGTGCACCACCTCGATGTTCTTGCCATCCGCCAAGGCCGCAGCCACGTCGACGAGGGTCTCGGGCGAGCGTTCATTACCGAGGAGCGGGATGGCCACGGCAGCTTCGCGCGGCAGGGTCTCCTCGATTTCACGCACGGGCTCTTCGGTGGCGACGATCAGGTCCGTGCGCGGCCCCAGGGTGAAGATGACACCCTTTCGATCCACGTGCTGTCTTCCGTAGGCGAAGAACGCGATGGTGCCGAGCCCAACCATGGCGATCAACGCCAGGGTGCCGTTGAGCCCCATCATGAACAGGAGCGCGAGACCCACGACGATCCCGAAGATCTGAAGAAACGGGTACAGGGGAGCTCGGAACGTCGGCTGGTACCACTGGGTTCGGCTCTCGCGCAGCACGATCACCGTGAGGTTTACCAGGATGAAGATCAGGATCTTGAAGCTGGAGGCGAGCTTCGCGATCTTCATGACGTCGAGAAACATCACGGCCATCGCCATGACCGAGCCCGTCACCACGATGCACACCACGGGTGTCAGGAACTTCGAGTGCACCTTGCTAAACACGCTTGGTAGGAGCTTGGAGCGACTCATAGCGAACGGGAAGCGTGACGAAGCCAGGAGCCCGGCGTTCGACATGGAGGTGAGCGTCATAATGGCCAGAATCGCAGCCGCGGTGCCCAGGGCCGGGCCACCAATGCTCTTGGCAAGGGTGTAAATGGGGCGCGTGTCGCCGACGAGCTCCTCTTGAGGTACCTGAAGCGAGAGCGCCAACGTGACAAGGCCATAGACCACGATCGCGATGATCAGCGAGCTCAAGATCCCCCGGGGCAACGTCTTCTGGGGGTCTTTCACCTCCTCAGCGACCGCAGCGATCTTGGTCACACCCGCGTAGGAGATATAGACGTACGCCGTGGCCTCAACGAAGCCCTCAGAGCCACGGGGGAACATCTCGGAGAGCGCCTCGGCCCCGGGCACGCTCTTGAAGGTGTAGAACGCCAAGAACAGCAGCGTTGAGACCGCGACGGACATGATCGTGATCTCGATCTTGCTGACCTTTCCGACGCCAAGGATGTTCAAGCACATCACCGCGGCGAGCAGGATCAGAGCGACCGGTTTGATAGAGACATCGGCGATCATCGCCAGATAGGCGCCGAAGCCGACCAATGCAAAGGCGCTCTTGAGCAGCAGAGAGCACCACAGACCAAAGCCGGCGATCGTGCCCGCCAGCGGTCCAAACGCCCGATCGATATAGACGTATGTCCCGCCTGATGTGGGCATCGCCGTTGCGAGTTCCGTCTTGGAGAGCGCCGCGGGAAACACAAAGATCCCCGCGATGATGTAGGCCAGCCACATCGACGGACCCGTCAAGGTCGCCGCGGTACCGGGTAGCACGAACAGCCCACTGCCCATCATCGATCCGAG
>CALCNF010000308.1 GCA_937897815.1 uncultured Pseudomonadota bacterium
GACCGGCTCGGCGACGCCCTTGAGAGCCTTGAGACCTCCTTTATAAGCGAGCGTATTGAGAGCGTGCCCGTGCACGCCTCGAATCGAGATGATTGAACGAAGCGGCCCGCGGTGGTAGGAACCCCGTCCCTCAGCGGACCGAGTGGAGCGCACATGAGCGACGCAGTACATCTTGGAGTGATCGGAGGCAGCGGCCTTTACGGCATGGAAGGCGTGGAGGGCCTGGAGTGGGTCTCCGTGGACACGCCCTTCGGCCCGCCCTCCGACCAGGTCGGCGTCGGACGTCTTGACGGCGTCCCTGTCGCCTTTCTGTCCCGCCACGGACGAGGCCACCGACACGCGCCTCACGAGATCAACTACCGAGCGAACATCTGGGCTCTGAAGTCCCTCGGCGTGCGCCGACTGGTCAGCGTCAGCGCCGTCGGCTCCATGCGCGAAGAGATCGTCCCCGGTGATCTGGTCCTCGTCGATCAGTTCATTGATCGGACGCGTACGCGGCCGTCCACCTTCTTCGAGGATGGAGTCGTCGCGCACGTGATGTTCTCCGATCCTGTGTGCGCCGACCTCCAGGGGCTGCTTGTGAAGACGGCGGCCGAGCTGGGGATCCCGCATCACGATGGCGGCACCTACGTCTGCATCGAGGGACCACAGTTCTCCACCCGCGCGGAGTCCCTGACCTATCGCTCCTGGGACGTCTCGGTGGTGGGGATGACCAACCTCCCAGAGGCCCGGCTCGCGAGAGAGGCCCAGATGGCCTACGCGACCATCGCCCTGGCCACCGACTACGACTGTTGGCACGAGTCGGAGGACGACGTGAGCGTCGAGGGCGTGCTGGAGATTGTCCGCGCCAACGTGTCCAAGGCCCAGCGTCTCGTGCGAGCGATCGCGCCGCTGGCCGCAGGACTCCCGGTCTCGACCACCTGGTCAGCTCTGGAGAACGCGGTCATGAGCCATGGCGAACCCGAGGAGGACGTCCTTCGACGCGTGGGTCTCCTCCTCTCCGATCGTGAATTCCACGGGAGGGCTTCCTGATGGACGTGTTGGTTGTTGGCTCAGTCGCCTACGACAGCGTGAAGACCCGGGTCGGCTCAAGAGACAATGTGCTCGGCGGCTCGGCGACCTTCTTCGGAATCTGCGCAAACCGGTTCACCCCGACAAGCCTGGTGGCCGTCGTCGGCGATGACTTCCGAACCGAAGACCGCGCGCTGCTCCATTCCCAGGGGGTGAACCTCGATGGCCTCGAGACCGTCGAAGGTAAGACATTTCGATGGGGCGGCGAGTACCACGCGGACATGGTGGGTCGAGACACCCTCTTCACGGAGCTGAACGTGTTCGAGGCCTTCTCGCCTAAGCTCACGGAGACGCAGCGCTCGGCGAGCATCGTGTTCCTGGCGAACATTCACCCCTCGCTTCAGTGCAATGTCCTCGACCAGATGAACTGCCCGCACTTTGTGGCCGTGGACACCATGAACTTCTGGATCGACAGCGCGAAGCCCGAGCTGCTGAAGGTCATCGAGCGCGTCGACGCGCTGCTTCTGAATGATGAAGAGGCCGCCCAGCTGACAGGTGAGCCCAACGTCTCGGCCGCGGCCCGCGCGCTGATGGATCTCGGACCTTCGCTGGTCGTGATCAAGCGCGGTGAACATGGCGCGCTGGTCTTTCACGAGGACGACCGCTTTTACGTTCCTGGGTTCCCGCTCGACGAGGTCGTCGACCCGAC
>CALCNF010000309.1 GCA_937897815.1 uncultured Pseudomonadota bacterium
AGGCGCGCATCGCCATGGTGATGCCTCGCTCCAAGGAGGAGCTGTCCTGGCGGCTTAAGCTGGCCGCTCACCTCTTGCCGAAGGGCGCAGAGCTCTGGCTCGCGGGTCACGCGCGCGAGGGCATCAAGTCCTGCGCCAAGACGCTTCGGGCGCTCTTCGGATCGGTCACCACTGTGCGGACCAAGCGCCACTGCCGGGTCCTCGTCGCTCGGCTTGACCAGGACAGCCCGGGTGAACCATCGCTCCTCGAGCATGAGCGCCGTTTCACCCATGAGCTTTCCAGCGGCGAGCGGCTCGAGCTCGCGACAGCTCCCGGTACCTTCGCACACGGGCGTGTCGATCACGGAGCTCGAGCGATGCTCAGGGTGGTCGAGTCTGTTTCCCAGGCCTCCCGAGTTCTCGATCTTGGCGCGGGAGCCGGCCTTCTCGGCGCTACCCTGGCGAAGCGCTTCCCTGAAGCGGAGGTCGATCTTGTCGATCATAGCGCCTCGGCGTTCGCCTCTGTTCAGCGCATGGTCGAGCTGAACGGGTTTGATGCGAGCCGAGTTCGCGCGCACCTGGCCTCGGTCGGACAGGCACCAAGCGGACCTTATGACTGCATCGTCACCAACCCTCCGTTTCACGAGGGCAGGCACCAGAATCGAACCCTGGTGGATGAGTTCGCGGACAGCGCTCGCTCGCGGCTCGCTCGGGGTGGAACGTTGCTCCTGGTCGCGAATCGCCACCTGGGCTATGCCGACGCGCTACGCTCAAGGTTTGCTTACGTCGATGTCGCCCAGGAGGACACACGCTTCCGCGTGTGGCGCGCCAAGGGTGTTCGATGACACGAGGTCTCTCCGCCGAACTTGAGCGGCTCGCTGAGCTGGCGCGACAGGAGGCCGCGCGCGGCGACATGGCGATCGATAGTGATGCGTATGAGAGGGCGGAGCGAGATCCCCTCGAGCCGCTGATCGGAGGTGGCGCTCTAGAGGCCGAAGTCGGCTTCTTCGGCCGCGACCCGGGTCGAGATGAGATCACCTATATGGAGCCGCTGATCGGCGCCGCGGGCCAGCACGTTCGTGCGGGAGTCCACCGGAAGCTCTATGGGGGCGACCCACCGAACTTTGAGGCGAGCCGGGCGCTCGCCCAACGGGTGTTCTTCTCGAACACCGTCCCGTACAAGCCGCTGGGCAACAAGGCCTGGTCTATGGCGGTGAAGCGCAGGTTTCGCGCCGTGATCGCGAGTTATCTGGTGGATCACTGGAGCGGTCGAGAGCTGATCACCCTGGGCAACGTAGCGTTTCATTGGTTCGGTATCGACCAGACCCGGGACGAGCGCGCGCGACTCAAGAGCTTCTTCGAGGAGGAGGACCGATATGAGCGGAGCCTCAAGGTGAACGTCTTGAGTCCACTCTCGGGCCGTTCGCGCTCTCTGACGCTGCATCCGTTGCCCCATCCGTCACCGCTGAACGCGACCTGGTACAAGCGGTTTCCGGGCCTCCTCGATCAGCGCCTGGCCGAGCTCGACCTGAAGGTCTGAGCTCGGGCCACGCTTCTCGCCCTCACTGGCCTAGCGTCGTGGGAAGCGCGAGGTGCAGATCCACCCATCGCGCCATGTCGTCAGCCGCTCGCGCGTCATTGTGCACGGGCTGAAGCTGACCCGGGTCAGTCGCGAGGTCGAAGCGCTTGGACGTGCCGATCAGGTGATCGAGCATCACCACCTGATCGCCTCGCCGAAGCACCTGAATCCGGGCGTAAGGCAGGCGGGTCTCCGCGAAGGCCTCGGGCGTGCGCAGGGGGCGCCCCGTGAGGGCACGAGGGAGCAGACTCTCACCGTGCATGGGGTAGCGGCTCTTCACGCCGAGGGCGTCCATGAGCGTCGGCGTTACGTCCGTGAGATCCACGGGGTCCGCGATGCGCTTGGCCACAGCAGATCCGTTCGCGCCGGGGGGCAGGTGAATCACGAGGGGTACGTGGACCTCCTCTGCGTACAGCGTCTGACCATGCGTGAAGACGCCGTGCTCTCCAAAAGCCTCGCCGTGGTCCGAGGTCACGACCACAATGGTGTTGTCCGCCTTGCCGCTATCGCGGAGACGATTGAGCAACAGACTCAGCGCCTGATCGGCGTACGCGACCTCACCATCGTAGAGACCGACGAGGTCATCGCCAAAGTCGTAGCCTGGGTGCGCCAGGTACTCGGCGTGCGGCTCAGAGTAGTGGACCCACAGAAGCCAGGGCTTCTCCTGAGCGGTGAGGCGCTTGAGAGCCTGGCGGCCGAGGCGGGAGAGCTCATAGGCCGTTGACCCGCTGGAACGGTTTCGGATGGCCGCCGTCGCTCGAACCCCCAGGGTGTCGTCCACCTCGAGAAAACCCGCATACAGGTGGGGGAGGGGGGGGTGAAGGTCGACGATCGCCTCCGTGATGTAGCCCGCGTCGTTGAGCTGAGCAGGGAGGGTCAGCTTCTCTCGGCCGATGATGGTCTCACGATCCACGTAAGCGGTTGGGTAGAGCCCTGTGAAGAGGCTCATCATCGAGAGGGCCGTGAAGTTGGAGGCCGACCAGGCGGACTCGAAGACGAGCGAGCGTTCGCCCAGCTCCTTGAGGGTCGGTGTTGTGGGCTTGTGGTAGCCATGGAGCGAGGTGTGATCGGCTCGAACGGCGTCGATGGTCACGAACAGCACGTTGTAGGGCTTCCGATTGAAGTCCACAGGATCCGGGTCTTCGCCCCGGACGGCCTTCGGGCCGCTCCATAGCGCCATGACGTCCTGCTTCGAGACGTCTCCTCCGAGACAGTTGTCGTCCCGGTTGTTACCAGGGACCTCGCGGGCTCCCGGGTAGACGTTGGCCGAGATGTCGTCGCAGTCCGGATGGCCAAACCCCTGGCCGATGCCGTCCACGTCGCCGTCGAGGACGGTCGCGAATGAGGAGGCCAGGTTTCGCGTCAGGGGCACCTTGGACCAGGCCGCGGCTCGAGCGCTGCCTATCTGGCTGTAATGAGCGAGGCCTGCGGCCACGCTCAGGACGCACACGAGCGCGATCCCGGAGAGCGTCTCTCGCCGCTCCAGGCTTGAGCCCTGAGCGACGATTCGCAAGCCCGCCGCGCCCAGGGCGCAAGCCGCGGCTCCGCACAGCAAAGTCACGAACTCGAATCCGACGATGAAGGAGGTGATCCGGCTCGCGAACAGGGCCATGCCCAGGGCGGCCGCGAACGGCAGGACGCTCGCGAGGCGCCGCGCGGGCGTCGCCCAACGCTCGCTGACGTAGATGAGCAAGCCTACGCCTACGATGACGCTGGCGAAGACGAGCATCGTGAAGACGCTCGCGACCTCTTCGAGCAGGTCGAAGGAGTTGGTCAGCAAAAACGTGAAGCACCACTGCGCGACCATCCAGACCAGGACGCCCGCGATCAGAGCACCGCAGACGCGGCCCAGGCTCCACTCCGTCGCGCGCTCCGCGGGAACGAGCTCTGCGAGGCACCCACCCAGAAAACCGCACGTGACCAGCGCGAATCCCGTCGAGGGGATCGCCTCTGCGGAGCCGGCGAAGAGCCCCTCGATGCACGCCCAGAGGAGGCCGAAGGCCCCCCCATAGGCCAGGCCACGCATCAGTCCTGGCATGCGGCACCTGCGGCGGTCACGAAGCGCTGCATCAAGAGGCGGTCCTTGATACCCGGCTCGATCTCGACGCCCGAAGCCACGTCCACCCCAAACGGGTGGAGGGCGCGTATGATCTCGTAGGCGTTCAGGGGAGTCAGGCCCCCGGCGAGGAAGCCACGCCGATGTTGGAGCGCTACCCGGGCGGTCTCATGGGACAGGGTCTGCCCCGTTCCTCCGTGGGCGCCCTTCACCCACGCGTCGATCAAGAAGCCCATCGACGGGGGCTCCAGGTAGTCGGGAATCGGCCGGGCGTCCTCGGGAGTCGCGAGTCGGAACGCCTTCATGAACGGGTGCTCGAACTGACGACAGAACTCAGAGGTCTCCTCGCCGTGGAACTGGAGGATGTCGGGGTCGATCGCCTTGATGATGGCGCGCACCTCCTCTTCAGTCGGGTTCACCATCACGGCGACCGTTCGGATAGGGCTCTTGCCCGAACGGCCACGAGCGGCCATTCGGACAGCTCGGGTGAGCTCAGCGCCTTGCTCAAGGTCGATGCGGCGCGGGCTCTCTGGGGCGAAGTTCAGTCCCAGGAGGTCCACACCCACCTCAACGGCGGCGGTGACGTCTTCGGGTCGTGTAAACCCGCACACTTTGACCCATGGGCCGATCATGAGGGCTCCCAAAGTCGGCGAAGCTGCGTCGCCGGGTCGTCGGCCTCCATCAGGCTGGAGCCTACGAGGAAGGCCTCATAGCCGGCCTGGCGGAGGCGCTCGATGTCGTCTCTCACTCGTACTCCGCTCTCTGCGACCGCGGTGACACCGTCGGGGATCAGCGTTCGCAAGGACTCGGCCACGGCCAAATCGACCTGGAGGGAGACCAGGTCGCGGTTGTTGACCCCCACCAGGTTCGAGCCGCTGCCTACGGCGCGCCGCACCTCTTCAGCGGTGTGGGCCTCCACCAGAGGCTGAAGGCCAAGCTCCAGGGCTTCCGAATGAAGCGCCTCCAGCTCGTCGTCTGTGAGGCAAGCGGCGATCAAGAGCACCAGAGAGGCCCCAGCGAGGCGGGCCTCAAGGAGCTGCCGACGGCCGACGATGAAGTCTTTTCTCAGGGCGGGTAGACCGCAGGCATCGGTGACCTGCTGCAGGTCTTCGAGCGAACCTCCGAAGTGGTGAGGCTCAGTGAGCACGCTGATCGCGGCCGCACCAGCCGCCTCATACGTCTTCGCGATCGTGATCGGGTCAGCGCTTTCTTTCAGGTCGCCGGCGCTCGGGCTGCGTCGCTTCACCTCGGCGATGATGCGAATTCCAGGCGCCCGCAGGGAGGCCATAGCGTCGGGCCCCAGGGGCGTCGAGAGCGCACGCTCTTCGAGCGTCGCCAAATCGACTGGGTTCGCGAGCAGCCTGGCGCGCGTATCCTCCAGGATCTGTCCTAGCACTCCGGGAGGGTTCACGGCGACAGGTCCTGGCTGAGGGTGACCAGCTCGTTGAGCTTCGCCGTGGCGGCGCCGCTGCGGATCGTGTCGGTCGCGAGGGCTACAGCTTCCTGGAGGGTTGGCGCGGCCTCCGCTGTCCACAGCGCGGCTCCTGCGTTCAGCCGAACGATGTCGCAGGCAGCCTGATTCGTTCCGGTCAAGGAGGCCCGAACCATCTCGGCGTTGCGCGCTGCGTCTCCTCCCTCGACCTCCGTGAGCGAGCGTCGATCAATCCCGAGGCCCTCGGGCGTGATCGTCACATCGCGAACGACCTCGCCGTCCCACATTGCGCAGTGGGTCGGGCAGGCGATCGAGACCTCGTCCAGGCCATCTTCACCATGGACGATCAGGGCGCGTTTGGAGCCGAGCTTACTCAAGACCGTGGCGACCTGACGAACTCGGTCGAGGGCGAACACGCCGATCAGCTGATGGGTCGCTGAGGCGGGGTTCGTCATGGGGCCCAGTAGGTTCAGCACCGTCCGAAAGCCTAGCGCGCGTCGCACGGGCCCGGCGTGGCGAAGGGCGCTGTGGTGGTGGGGGGCGAAGAGGAAACCGATC
>CALCNF010000310.1 GCA_937897815.1 uncultured Pseudomonadota bacterium
CGCGTGCGTCGAGCCGGCCGACCCTTGCGCCGATGTGGTCTGCGACTCTCCACCCGTCGCGAGCTGTGATGGCAACAGCGCCTTGACCTACGGAGCTGAGGGTACGTGCGACGCGGGCGTGTGCTCGTACACGGAGACCTCGACCGACTGTGGTTCAGATGTGTGCAACGCTGGTGTGTGTGAGGCTCCGGCCGACCCCTGCGCTGATGTGGTGTGTGACACGCCTCCTGAGGCAGGTTGTGATGGTAACAGCGCGGTGACCTACGGCGCTGCAGGGACCTGTGTGGCTGGCGTGTGCGAGTACACCGAGTCCTCGACCGACTGCGGTGCAGATGTGTGCAACGCTGGGGTGTGCGAGCCGGCGGCTCCTTCGTTCCAGTGTGACGCCACTTACGCCGGGTGCACCGAGGCGGACTTCGATGCCAATGACAAGACCGGTGAGGCCGGCTCCATTGATGTGGAGATCATGCCCTTCGCGCCGTACTCGCCGAAGTGTTTGCGCGTCGCGGTCGGACAGACCGTGAACATCGAAGCCTCGGGCGGCCACCCCTTTGAGAAGGTCTGCGCCGAGGACGCCGTGATGGACGCACAGGACGGGAACACGAGCGACGTGTCGTTCACGTTCACCACCCCTGGGTACTACAACTACAAGTGCCTGGCTCACGCGACCATGGTCGGGAACATCCAGGTTGTTCAACCGTAGGGTTCTTCCTGCCGCTACTCGGTAGGAACAGACCTTCCTCATTTACGCACAGGGCCACCCTTCACGGGGTGGCCCTGTGTGCGTTGGGGTCCAGAGAGGCCGAGACCAGGCCTCCTCACCGCTCGGTTGGGGCTCGCAGGCTGAGCACGAACGGGCAGTCGGGTGCATCTTCGGCGATCGTCTGAGCGCGTTCGAGGTGTATCGGGGGCGTCTGGCTGGCAAAAAAGAGGGCGTCGCCTCGACAGAACGCCGGGGCCAACTCCGGGTGACCTGCCTCTCGACACAGTCTGGCAAGAGCGCACGCGGTGACGGTGAACGAGACCTGACTCGAGCTCACCTGGTCGATGCGCGCGGTCGCGGTGAAGAAGCTCGAGATCCAGCCGCGAACTTTGGAGAGGCGAGCCTCCTCATCGAGCGCCTTGAAGGACTGAGCGTTCAGGGCTCCCAGGGTCTTTCCCAGATGCTCAACTGCGCCCGCCTCGATCACGTGTCCAGCCACGACCAGGGCACGCTCGGGTGAGTAGCGTTCCAGCAGGACGCGATAGAGTCGGATCGCCAGCACGGCCTGTCCTCGTGACAGGCGCTCGCGTTCATCTTCAGGTGGGTCGAGGTGCTCGAAGGGCGCGCCGCCGCCACCCAGGGCTAGGCGAAGGCCGACGCGAACGCCGCCCCACCAGCCCAGGGAGCGGAAGAGCGCGCCGGTCGGCGAGACGGCTCGCACGTTCGTCTTACTCAGCGCTGACGAGATCGTCGCCGGTGATGGGCGCGATTCGATAGGTGCCGAACCCGTAGGTCACGCCACCGGTGACGCTCGTCCATACGTCGCCGACCGCTGGCGCGGCGATCACGCCCTTGCCGACGATCCAGTCGTCGATGAGGAACGGTGCGGTGGTGGCGCCGCCGTCCAGGCTCACGGAGATCTCTCCGTAGGCCTCGAAGTCGTCAACGCTCGTCACCTGCACGTCATTGACCGTGACGATCGTCCCCTCCCATGGCTCCATGTCCGTGGTCGTGGCGTCGACGGCGATGGCCGAGGGGATCGTCCCGTCACCCAGCATCTCGACGCTCGACGCGTTGAGCTGGGTGTCGCAGTAGAACTCGATGTGATCTCCGGTTACGCGCACGGAGGTGCCGGCGGTCCAGGCCCCATCGTCGCCCTTCTCAACGACGATGGTGATGCCCGAGAAGGCGTCCGTGGTGCCGTCGCTCATGAGGTAGGCGTTGAGGTTCTCGTGGACCTCGAAGCCGTCGGTCGTCAGGGTACCCTCAAGGGTGATACCGCTCTTGCCGTTCACGATCGACGGGTCGCAGCTCATGGCGTCGCTCGACTGCTGGAGCTCGGAGATGGACATCTCACCTCCCGTCGGGTCGGTCGGGTCGGTCGGGTCGGTCGGGTCGGTCGGGTCGACCGGCTGTCCGGTCTGCGCGCTCAAGACGTCCGCAAGCGTCCTCGGGGAGAGGCGGTACTCGCCGTAGCTCATGGCTACGATGCCCGTCACGTCGTAGGTCTCTCCGACCGTCAGGTCGGCGTAGACGTCAAACTCGTCACCGATGAGCAGGCCACCCGTCACGGTCGAGTTTCCGTAATCGTCCTGGCTCTCGACGGTCACGCCCTCGACGCGAACGAGCATACCTTCGTAGATCTCGCCACCGGCGTCCTCGGATGCGACATTCCAGGCCGTGGGCGTCGAGGCGTCGCCGACCTTGGCGTAACCTGTGATCCCAATCTGGGTCATGCAGTAGTACTCCTCCAGGTCGCCCGTCAGGTCGAGGAGGTCGCCCACCTGGAAGTCGGTTCCCGAGGCGCGATCGACGACGATCATGATCCCCGACCACTCTTCCATCTCCATGTCTCCCACGTAGTATCCGTCCAGGCCCATGGAGCCGTCATCGGAGGTGTAGGCGTCGAACTTCGCGGCGGTCACGACCACGCCTTCGACGGCGACGCCGGTCTTGATCGTCTGGATAGAGCCATCGTCGCAGCCCAGCTCCTCGGCCTCAATCTGAAGCTCCGAGATGGTCGAGACCGTGGCGTCAGAGGGCAGTCCGCCGTCAAGGGGCCCGGGGGCCGCGCTGTCTCCTACGAGCCCGGCGTCCGCCCCTGAGGGCTGGCCAGAGGCGTCATTGGAGTCCAGCTCCGCCCGCTCGGCGACGCAGCCAACGAGGGTCAGCGTGAGGATGGAGATCAAGCACAGGTGGTGTGTGTGTCGGCTCATGATTCTTCTCCGGGCCCGCGCAGAGGTGGTCGTTCGCGCCGGGCGGGAGGCTATCTACAGGAAGAGCGCGACTATTCAAAGGTTTGAAGCAGACGTTCGATCCCGGGGCGCACCTGAAGGATGTGCGCCTTACCGCCTGAGGTGTCGAGCTGCATGAGCCGTCGGGTCACGTCGATGGTGCCCGTTCGGGCGCCCAGAAGGACGCTCTGGGCCGAGACCGTCTTCGGGGCGTCGGGTCCGTAGAAGTTGAAGCTCCAGGACGTATCTCGCTGAGGGGGAACCGCCTCGATGAGCCCTTCGTCCGTGGTTCTGCAACCGGGGAAGGCCTGCACGCGATAGGAGAAGTTCGTCAGCGAGGTCGCCTCCGATCCGATCCAGGAGTCGACGCCTTCGATGCCGACCTGGTCGACGCTGGGCGGACATTGAGCGTAGGTCTCATCACCCAGATCGATCGTCAACAGGCGACCCTGGATTCGCGCGTCGAGGGTCTCGTCTGAGACGCAAGAGCCGGCGTCAGCGTCCCAGCGTTGGCGGTGAAGATGGCCGCTCTGACTGCCTACGATCGTCCAGGCGTCCGCGGCTCGGACCTCCCAAGTGAAGCGCGCCGGGAGGTGCTCCAGAGCGATCTCCCCGACGCTCGTCAGGCTGGTCGGCTGGTTGGTCAGGTAGAGGAGGCTCTCCTCGAGCGCCGCGTTGCACGCGGAGACCGACACCGCCTTCGCCTCGACGATCGCGTCCTCGTCGAGGACAGGCTCCTCAGGTCGCAGACGGCCGCTGGAGAGGTCGACCTCGATCCAGTGGTCGCCCACGGCGCTCACCTGCAGATCGATGCGCGCGTTCGTCGGCGCGAGCGTCGCGCAGGTCACATCTCCAGCGAGAACCTCAGCTACAGGTGGCTGCAGGGCCTCGGCCACGGCGGCGACTGGCGCCGTGATCGTGAGCCAGTCTCCGATCTCGACGCCCCCATCACAGAAGGTGGCCTCGGGCGCGCTCAGGCGTCCGGTCTCGTCAAGGGAGCCCAGGGTCCCATGGACCTCGGGAAAGACACCCTCGTAGGTGATGGTCCAGAACTGCGAGGCGACGAGCTCAGGGTCCGCTGGAGGCCAAATCCCGTAGCTGCGGTAGGTCGCCGGGGCCTCGTCGACCACGCGGTCCGTGAGCTTCTCCTGAACCAGCGGTCCGAGGAACGCGTGGCCGTCGGGCAGGTTGTTGCCCAGGGGGATCCTCGTGCCGCGCAGGCTCAGGGAAGGCTTGTCCGCTGCCGTGCCGCGAAGGTCCACGGAGGTGTGGGTCTGGGCCATACGGTGAACTGGGACACCGCGGCGAACGGCCTCGATCATCTGAAGCCGACCGTCCATGCGGCTCATGTAGACATAATAGGTGTCGTCATCTCCGGCCGGCTGGACGCAGCGGTCCGTCACCTCTGGATCGCAGCCGGGCGGACGGTAGGCACCTGAGATCTCAAAGGGCAGCGACGCCTGGCTCTCGCCGGCCTCGGGCGAGATGATGTGCTCCCAGACCTCACCACGGAGTCGCTGGGCTACCAGGCCGATCCCGCCCACGGAGGGCAGCCGTGGTCCGGGCGCCTTGGCGAAGGCCAGGCCAGGCTTGCCGGAGACCGTGATCGCGGGCAGCACCGTCGGCTCCTGAGCGCCGCCCTGGGTGTATGGACCGTATGTGAGCTCGGGTATCTCGATTCCGCCATGACCGTGGACATCCACGGGCTCCAGCCCCTCGGACGCGTCGAAGATCCTCAGCTCGTGGCGGCCCGGGACGAGGGCGTAGACGAAGACTCCGGCGTCCCCTGCATTCACAACGACCGCCCGGTGGGGTCCCGTGGCCGGGAGCTGCCCTTCGCCGCGGTCCCGCGGTCCGTAGCAGGCGCTGTCTTCTGTGTCCGTCGCTCCGTCACCGTCGTTGTCGATCCCGTCCGAGCAGTTGGCGATCCACTCACCTCGGTCGAGGCCGCTCGCGCAGGCCGCGTCGTCGCCGTCGGTGAGCCCGTCACCGTCGTTGTCGATTCCGTCTTCACAGGGGTCGACGCCCGCGAATCCCTGGGGACCGACTGAGAGGTCATCGGCCACCACAGGCGCCGCGCTCCCGCTCTCGTCGTCGTCCTCCGGGCCCGTGCAGTCCGGATCGAGGGCGTCGATCAGCCCATCGCCGTCCTGATCAAGACCGTCCTGACAGGAGGGAACGAGACCTCGCTCGATCCAGGCTCCGTCCACGGTTCGACGGCTCAACACCGGCCGGTCAATCCAGGTCAGGATCAGCTCTCCGTTGACGTGATCGATTGTGGCCACGCGCCCCGGTACCTCGATGATCTCGACGGGAGGGTCGATGGGATCGGCGCTGATATCGAAGGACCAGAGCGCCGCCTCATGGGCGGCGGCGACGATCAGCTGGTCCCCGATGACCTTGGCGTCGGAAGGCGCGCCCGGAAGCGCGATCTCATCGGTAGAGAAGCGGACGCCCTCAGGACCTTGAACGCCCTCGACGACCACCCGCGTCATGGTCCGATCTCCGGCGCTCACGGTGTAGAAGCTGGAGCCGTCCGGCGCGGTGACGATCCGAATCGGGGCCTCACCTACGGGGATCCGCGTGAAGCCCGGGATCGCGGGGTCCGTGTCGAGGACACGGCGTCCGCCGCTCGAGTGAGGGTTGGTCTGCAACAGGATGACGCCCGGGGGAGAGCCCGAGAGCAGGGCGCCGATACCGTGCCCCTCAACCGTCCTCCCGTCCGAGAGCTCGATGTCGGGACAGAGTCGGGCGTTGTCCAAGGAGGCCGCGCGCTCATCGAGCGTCGGCAGCTGGGTCTGGCCAGCGCCCTCGCAGGCGAAGGCGAAGTCCACGGGGGCTCGAACGGCGCCCGTGGGGGTGGCTGGCGTTGGTGAGCACGCGCCAAGGCCGAGGCCGAGGCCAACCAGGAGTGAGGAGAAGCCGAGGGTCTTCCAGAGGTTCATCAGCGCACCTCCGCGATCTGGGTATGGAAGGCGCTTGAGCCTGGATCGAGCTCGATGACCCCCATGGACTGATCATGGAAGTTGGCGACATAGAGACGGCGAACGCCCAGCTCGTCGTTCTGGAGGAAGGCGACTCCCGAGGGTCCATCACCGACCGCGATCGAGTCCACGACGAGCCCGAGGGCTGGATCGACCACGTCGACGCGGTCTCCCAGGTAGCAGCTCACGTACACGAGCTCTGGGAGTCCGTGGCTGGCGGGCGCGACCGCCACATCCGAGGGCCGGCTGTGGACCGCCACCTTGGTCAGGACGCGCTCCTCGGGCGCATTGGAGGCCTTATCGCTGACGTCGAGGACGACGAGCGAGGAGGGCGCACGGTAGGCCGCATAAAGGCGCCTACCGTCTGGCGAGACCGCGAGCCCTCGCGCGTGATCAGCCGACAGGAGGTTGGACGGCAGGGGGATATTTCCGAGCTTCTCAAGCTCCACGGGCGCCGAGGGCTGTTGGGGGTCACGAGGGGCGATCGCGAGCACGCTGATGGCGTTCGAGAACTTGTGAGAGGCGTAGATGCGTCCTGTGAGGGGGTTGGCGGCGAAGTCCAGGAGCCCCCCGGTGATGTCGAGGCTCGCGAGGGCCTCTGGAGTGCCCTCTTCACCGAGCTCAAAGATCCCTACGGTGCCCTCGACCATGGCGCCGGTCAGGAGCAGCGCGGGGGTGTCCGCTTGGCCTTCGAGCACGAGCGCTCCGTAGGGGTCGGTGCCGAGATCCAGGGTCTGAGACTCGTCGTCGGCGTCCGTGTAGGGCACGTCATCGAGGGCGGACTCAGCGGGGCAGCTCATGAGCCCCGAGTCCGCGCGTGTGCCTCCAGGACAGGTCACGACCGGGGCCGCGGGGTCGCCGCTGAGCTGGACCTGGTAGAGGGCGGCGTCGGTTCGACTGAGGACGTAGCCAGCGACGGCGCGGCCCTCACGCTCCAACAGCTCCAGCGGGCCAGGGAAGCTGCCGATCTCCGCGCCGACCGGGACGTCTCCCTCGTCGCTCTGTGCGGTGAGGAAGCTGTGGTCCTTGACGTCGACGGCGAGGACGGCTCCCCCGCGCCAGGCCAGATCGAAGTTTCCGCTCGTCACCCAGACGATCTCTCCCGAGGGATCGGCGGTGACCGCCACGGGGTAGTCCAGCTGATCGACCGGGTGGTGGGGTCCGGTCGCCGGTCGCTCACAGGCGCTCGCGGCGAGCAGCGTGAGCGCGATGACCACGACGAGGCCCCGGGGGCTCACCGGTTGGGAACGCAGCTTCAAGAGGCCTCCTCGTTGAGCACGGCGTGGGCGGCCGCCAGGCGCGCGACCGGTACGCGGAAGGGCGAACATGACACGTAGTCGAGCCCCATTCGGTGGCATCGCTCGACCGAGGACGGTTCACCACCGTGCTCGCCGCAGATGCCCAGGTTCAGGCCGGGCCGGGCGGCGCGTCCGCGCTCGGAGGCCATGGCGACCAGGTCAGCGACCCCGTCGTCCATGGCGATGAACGGATCGACGCCGAGGACGCCGAGGTCGGCGTACAGAGGCAGGAACTTCGCCCCGTCGTCGCGGCTGATCCCAAAGGTGGTCTGGGTGAGGTCGTTCGTCCCGAAGGAGAAGAAGTCCGCGTGCTCGGCGATGGCGCCTGCGGTGATGCACGCACGGGGAAGCTCAATCATGGTGCCGATCGCGACCTCGAGCTCCACACCCTCGTATCCGGAGAGCACGCGCTCGATGGTGTTCTCGACGATCTGGCGAAGCAGCGAGAGCTCCCGCTCGTGGCTGACCAGGGGGATCATGATCTTCGGCTGCACCATGAAGCCCTGCTCCCGCCTCACCTCGGCGGCCGCCTCGACGATCGCCCGGACCTGCATCTCGTAGATCTCGGGATAGGTCAGACCCAGTCGGCAACCTCGGTGGCCGAGCATGGGGTTCACCTCCTCAAGGAGATGGTTTCGCGCAGCCAGCGCCTCGTAGTCGACGCCCAGGTCTCTCGCCAGGCTTCGGACCTCGTCGTCGCTCTGGGGCAGGAACTCGTGAAGGGGGGGATCGAGGAGTCGAATGGTGACCGGGAGGGTCTCCATGACCTCGAAGATCGCCTTGAAGTCGCCCTTTTGCATGGGGAGCAGCTTGGCGAGGGCGCCGCGTCGGCCCTCCTCGTCTTCGGAGAGGATCATCTCGCGAACCGCCAGGATCCGCCCCTCATCGAAGAACATGTGCTCGGTTCGGCACAGGCCGATCCCCTCGGCTCCGAAGTCCCGGGCGACCTTGCAGTCACGCGCCGTGTCCGCGTTGGTCCACACCCCAAGGCGGCGGATGTCGTCCACCCAACTCATGAGCACCTCGACCTCGGGCCGGGTCTCGGGCTGGATGGTCGGGATATCACCGAGCATGACCGTCCCATCGCCTCCATCCAGAGTGACGGTGTCTCCCTGGCTCAGGGTCAGACCTCCGACGGTCAGGGTGCAGGCGTCGGGGTCGATGGCCAGCTCGCCGGCTCCGACGATGCATGGCTTCGAGAGACCGCGGGCGACCACCGCCGCGTGGCTGGTCATGCCGCCTCGCGCCGTCAGGATCCCCTGGGCCTTGAGCATCCCGTGGATGTCCTCCGGTGAGGTCTCGCGTCGCACGAGGATCACAGCCTCGCCTCGACCGGCGCGATCCACCGCGTCGTCCGCATGGAAGGTGAGCGTGCCTGTCGCGGCGCCTGGCGAGGCGCCGAGGCCCCGCGCGATCACGTTCCTCGGGGCGCTGGGATCGAGCTGAGGGTGAAGCAGCTTCTCGACGCTCACGGTGGAGACCCTACGGACGGCCTCGCGGGAGTCGATCAAGCCCTCTTCGACCATGTCGACGGCGATCTTCACCTCGGCTCGGGGGGTTCGTTTTCCCGTGCGCGTCTGGAGCATCCACAGGACACCCGACTCGATGGTGAACTCGATGTCCTGCATGTCTCGATAGTGTCGCTCCAGGTTCTCGTAGACCCTCACGAGGTCTGCGTACGGACCGGGCATGCCCTCCTCAAGGGTCTCGTCGCCCTCCAGAACCGAGCAGTCGTTGTTGATGGGCTGCGGCGTCCGAATTCCCGCGACGACGTCTTCGCCCTGGGCGTTGCGGAGCCACTCGCCAAAGAAGCGTCGATCGCCCGTGGATGGGTCTCGGGTGAACGCCACGCCCGTGGCCGAGTCCTCGCCCATGTTCCCAAAGACCATGGCCTGGATGTTCACCGCCGTACCCAGATCGTGGGGGATGTCGTGCGCGTTGCGGTAGTCGATGGCTCGCCGGTTGTGCCAGGAGCTGAACACCGCCTCGATCGCGGCCCAGAGCTGCTCCAGCGGGTCGGTGGGGAAGGGGCTCCCCGTCGTCTCCTGGATGAACAGCTTGTAGGTGCCGACCAGCTTCTCGAGTGCGTCGACCGACAGCTCGCTGTCGAGGAAGACTCCCTCTCGCTCCTTGGCCTGCTCGAGCAGGTCCTCGAGGCGGTCTCGGTCCAGCCCCAGGACGACATCCGAGTACATCTGCAAAAAGCGGCGATAGGAATCGAACGCGAAGCGGCGGTTGCCGGTCGCCTTGGCCATGGCCTCTACGGTCTGATCGTTCAGGCCGAGGTTGAGAACCGTGTCCATCATGCCCGGCATCGAGACCGCGGCGCCTGAGCGTACGCTCACCAGGAGCGGTGATTCCGCGTCTCCGAGGCGCTTCCCGAGGGTTGAAGCGAGCCGCTCAAGGGCGTCAAGAACCTGCTCCTTCGCTCCCTGGGGCCAGGCGGCCTCGTTCTCAAGGTAGGCGAGGCATGTAGGCGTGGACACCGTGAACCCGGGGGGTACGGGCAGGCCCAGTCGTGTCATCTCGGCCAGGTTGGCGCCCTTTCCCCCAAGGAGGCTGCGAGGGCTCCCCTGTGCAGGCTCGGGGCTCTGATCAAAACCGTAGACGTAGGACTTGCTCATGGGGCTGTCTCCCGGGGCATGCGTGTACTCATGTCGAGATGCGATCGAAGTGGGCGACGCGGCTGAACAGCGCGTGGATGTGGCTCACAAGATCGAGTCGTCGTTGGCGCTCCGCTGCGTCCTCGCTCATGACCATCACCTCCTCGAAGAACCGGTCGATGCTCGACTTCAGGCTCGCGAGTCCCTCGACGGCCTGGCCGTATCGGCGCTCATCGAGGGCGGCCAAGGTCTCGGCCCGCATGGCGTCCCACGCCTCATACAGCGCGATCGCCGCCGGCTCCGTGAAGCTCCCGCGCTCGATGGCGCTGGACTCATGGTCTGCGGCGATGTTCGCCACGCGCTTCACCGCGACCGCCAGCTCGTCCCACTCGGGCCGTGATTTGAGATCGCTCAGGGCGATCAGGCGCCCCCGGACGTCGGCCGGCTCGTCGTGGCCTACCGCCAGGACCGCCTCCGCCAGGTCGGTCGCGAACTCCTCTCCGAGGCTGGCCTTCATGCGGCCTCGGAAGAAGCTCTGGATGGCCTCGCGCGTCTCGTCCCACGGGCGGCTCAGGGCCTCACCGTAGACCGCGCGGACCTCCTCAAGGGCCTCGCTCAGGGAGGGCGCTGGACGGAAGGTCTCCAGGAGACGCTTGATGCCGAGGGCCTGGCGACGCAGGGCGTAGGGATCGGCTGAGCCCGTCGGCTCAAGCCCCACAGAGAAGCAGCCGACGATGCTGTCGAAACGATCGGCGAGCGCCACCGAGGCGCTCACGACCGAGCTGGGCAGCTCATCTCCGGCGAATCGGGGTCGGTAGTGATCGGCCATGGCCGCGGCGACCGCCTCAGGCTCGCCCGCGAGGTTCCCGTAGATCTCGCCCATAAGTCCTTGGAGCGAGGCGAACTCGTTGACCATATCTGTGGAGAGGTCCGCCTTGGCCAAGAGGCCCGCCCGGGTCGCCAGGGCCGCCGTGTCCTCGTCGCCAGGGGCGAGGAGTCGGGCCATGCGGCCCGAGAGCTCGGAGAGGCGCTCGGCCTTGTCCGCCATGGTGCCGAGACCCTCAAGAAAGCGTCGCTCGTTGAGCTTGCCCACGAAGTGGTCGAGATCGCGCTTCTTGTCCTGGTCAAAGAAGAAGGCGGCGTCCGCCAGGCGCGCTCGAAGGACGCGGCCGTTGCCCTGCAATACGACATCGGGGGCCGTCGACTCTCCCTCCATCACCACCACGAAGTGAGGCAGGAGGGCTCCGCTCGGGTCCACGATGGGGAAGTACTTCTGGTGGCTCTTCATCGAGGTGGTGAGCACGCAGTCGGGGACCTCGAGGAACCGGTCTTCGAAGGCTCCCAGTCCCGGGTTGGGCCACTCGGCAAGGCCGCTCACCTCTGTGAGGAGCTTGTCGTCCAACTGGGCGACGCCGCCGACGGTGGCGGCGAGCCGCTCTGCGCCTGCGCGAATCGTGGCCTTTCGAGCCTCGGGGTCGGGCTCGACCCAGGCGGCCCTCAGCCCCTCTATCCAGCCGGCCTTGTCGGCGATCTCGAAGGTCTCAGGCGCCAGGAAGCGGTGGCCGCGGGTCGTCCGCCCGCTCGTCACATCTGCGAACGTCAGCTCGACGACCTCGCCGCCGAACAGGGCCACGATCCAGTGTACGGGTCGGATAAACGCCTGCTCATGGGCGCCCCAGTGCATGCTCTTGGGCCAGTGCAGCTTGCCGACGGCGCTGGTGAGCACCTCGGGGAGCAGCGCGAGGGTCTCCTGGCCGGTGGTCTCCACCGTGACCGCCAGGTACTCCCCGCGCTCCGTCTGCTTCCGGGTGATGGCCTCAAGACCCAGGCCGTAGCGTTTGACGAAACCCTCCGCGGCTCGGGTCGGATTGCCCTCGTCGTCAAAGGCGACCGAGGCGGGAGGGCCCATGAGCTCCTCACGGGTGTCCTCCTGTCGCGCCTGCACCTTGAGGCTCAGGGCGAGTCGACGGGCGGTCGACCAGGTCTGCAGCTCCTCCATGGCCAGGCCGTGCTCCGCCAGGCCCTTGGTGACGAGCTCGCCGAGCTGGCGCTCAGCGCGGGGGGTGAGGCGCGCGGGGATCTCCTCGCAGCCGATCTCGAAGAAGAGCTCGTTCATGACGCGCCTCCATCCGTCTTCGGGAGCAGCGGGTGCCCCATGGCCTCGCGCTGCGCGACGTAGGCCTCGGCGATCGACTTGGCCAGGGTTCGCACACGGAAGATGGTCTTCTGCCGCTCCGCGACGCTGATGGCGCCCCGGGCGTCGAGGACGTTGAAGGTGTGGGAGCACTTCATGCAGTAGTCGTAGGCGGGAAGGACCAGGCCAAGCTCGATGAGCCTCATGCACTCCGCCTCGTAGCGGTCGAAGAGCTCCCGGTGGAAGGGCACG
>CALCNF010000311.1 GCA_937897815.1 uncultured Pseudomonadota bacterium
CGCGTCTCCAATACCGGAGCAATCCAGGAAGTCCGTCACGGCTCCTGCAGCACATTCCCCGCAGATGCCGTCCCAGTCCGCTGCGCACCACGGGTCGAGCTGCGCGACCGCGTCCCGGCACACCTGAACATCGCAGGAGGGTCCACCGTCGCTCGCAGGCGGCACTTCTTGCGGCGTATTGCAGACCGCCTCGCCAGCGATCGGCTCAAGGTCTTCGCAGGCTCCATTGCCGCAGAAGCCCTCATCGAGGCACTCATTGACGTTCTCATCGCATTGCTCGCCTTCCCAGCCCTCCTCGCATTTGCACTCGTAGCCCGGCTTGGCATCCGCGAGGCACTCCGCTCCGATACCGGTGCAATCCGCATAATCCGTGACCAGGCCCTGCGCGCACTGAGCGCAGTACATGTCCCAGCCGTCAGCGCAGACGCTATCCTGAGCAGCGACGGCGTCTCTGCACACGTTGTTATCGCAGCCATCTGCGGTCGCGCAGTGGGCATAGCCCTCCTGAGCCTCCAGATCCATGCACGTAGCGTTCCCGCCACAAAGACCAGGCTCAAGACACTCATTCACGTTCTCGCTGCACAGCTCCCCTTCCCATCCTGCTTCGCAGTCACAGGAGAAGCTCCCTGGAGCGTTCACGCATGAGCCCTGGACGCACGGGTCATCGAGACACTCGTCAATGTCCTCATCACAGAGCTCGCCTGTCCATCCCGAGGCGCACGTGCACTGGAAGTCGCCCTCATAAATGATCGCGCAGGCGTCGAGCGCATCGGTGCAATCCAAGTCGCCGATGCCTACGCCTTCCATGGCACAGCTGGCGCAGCTCCCATCCCAGTCGGTGCAGCACCAACTGTCGAGAGCGCACACAGCATCCCGACAGAGAGGCTCGTCACAGCTCTCATTCGAGGGGCAACCCTGCTGGACCAAAGCGGGAGGGAAGTCCTCGCACTCCGTGGCGTTCACGCTGCAGACCCCGGCCGCGCACTGCTCGACGGCCTGCTCGCAGTTCTTGCCCGTGGTCCCGAGCTGACAAGCGCAATCGTAAGAGCCATCGCTGTTCTCACAGACAGACTGGTTCTTACACATGTTCAGCGCGCACTCATCGACATCCTTCTCACAATGCATGCCCTCCCAGCCGACGTCGCACAGACAAGCGTAAGAGCCCGGGCTGTTGTCACAGACTCCATTTACGCAAGGCGATTCAAGACACTCGTCGATGTCGACGTCACAGTTCTTGCCTTCCCATCCTGGCGGGCAATCGCAGCTGTAGTCACCAGGGAGGTTCTCGCAGGTCGCGCCGTTCTGGCAGAACGGGACCTCAGCGGCGCACTCGTCGATATCCACATCGCAGACCTTGCCCTCCCAACCTGGTAGGCAGGAGCAATCGAATCCCGGCTGGAACTTGCTGCACGCCGGGCCGACGTTGGAGCAGTCAATCCCGCCGAAGGCCAGGCCGCCGCCCGCGCACTTCGCGCAGAAGCTGTCCCAGCCCATGCCGCACCAGATGTCGAACTCTGCGACGGCGTCGCGACACGCCTGGTCATTGCACTCGGTCGACGAACCGCAGACCTGTCCCGAGACGTTCGGAGCGAGGTCCTCGCACGGCGCGTCGTTCTGACATACGCCCTCAGCGCACTCATCGATGTTCTGATCGCAATGCACACCGCCCCAGCCGGGGCCACAGTCGCAACCGTAATCGCCTGGACCATTCCAGCACTGTCCGTTGTTGACGCAGGGCGAAGCGACGCACTCGTCGATGTCATTGCACCCGAGCCCGCTCTCAGAGAGGTCCCAGCCGGCCTCACAGGTGCACATGTATCCCTTGCCCTGGCAGGCCTCGGCGGCATCGACGCAATCCACGCCGTTGAAGCCCAGTCCCCCTGCGGCGCAGGTGCCACAGGTCTCATCCCAGTCATTGAGACACCACGCGTCGAGGGCCCCGACCGCCTCGCGGCAGATCTCATCCTCGCAGCCCTCCGGGTTGCTGCAGGGATAGGGCACGCTGTCAACGCAGGCTGAGCCCTCCTCGCAGGCGTCAATCCCGTCACCGCACTCGTCGACGTTCACGCAGTTCTTGCCGTTCTCGCTGGCGTAACCCCAGAGGCACTCGCACTCAAAGGTGCTCGCGATATTGGTGCACTGGCTGTTCTCACCGCAGTCGTCGGTCTCGTCAGCGCACTCATCAATATCGACGCAGCCGAAGCCTCCGACGTTGTTCTCATAGCCCTCGACGCACGGACACTCGAAGGAGCCATCGGTGTCGACACACTCTGTGTTGGGTCCGCAGGGAGAGTTCTCGGCGGCACACTCGTCGACGTTCACACACTCGAACCCGTCGCCATCCCAGCCGCTGTCACAGGCGCAGGCATAGGCGCCAATGGTGTTCGAGCACGTCGCCTCCTCGTGGCAATCGTTGTCCGCCGGATCCGCGCACTCGTCGTTATCGACACAGACAAAACCGTCGCCGGTGAACCCATCATTGCACTCACAGGTGTAGCTTCCGACGGTGTTGGTGCACACCGCGTTGGTGGAGCAGCCCTCCGCGCCGGTCTCACACTCGTTGGCGTCGAGCTCGCAATTCTCCCCGGTCCACGCCTCGGAGCATACACACTCATACTCCACGCTCTCGCCGACGCACTCACCGCCGTTCTGGCAGGGCATGAGCGCGACGCAGGTGTTTGTCACCTCATCACAGTTCGTCCCCGCCCAGCCCGGGCCACACTCACAGGCGTATCCCATGGGGTTCTCGTCGGGACTGAGGTCGATGCAGTCGGAAGCCTCCCCACAGGGCGAGACGTCCCAAGCGCACTCGTCGACGTTCTCCTCGCACAGCGGGCCCTCCCATCCAGCCGGACAGTCACACGACCAACCTCCAGGCTCGTTCACGCATGCACCGCCATTGACGCACTCGGCTCCCGCCAGACACTCGTCGACGTCCTCCTCACAGGTGGGCCCGGTCCAGGCCTCATCGCACGCGCAGTCGAACTTGGCCGCGGCACAGGCCGGCTGCGCCAGTGCGTACTCGGCGCACAGCTCGTCCCAGGCAAACTCACAGCAGTAGCTGTCGTAGGCGCAGACGGCCTCCTCACATTCGGGGACCTCCTCGCAGCCCTTGGTCCACTTGCCCTCTTCGTCCTGCTGCGCCATCAGGCACGCTGGAGCCGGCGGCGTGGGGTCGAGGTCGGTGCAGATGCCCTCATTCTTACAGGGGCTCTCCTCCCAGGCGCACTCGTTGTCGTTCTCCGAGCAGTCCCAGCCCGACCAACCGGGCTCACACTCGCAGCTGTAGCCTCCAGGCCCATTGACACACCAGCCGTTCTCCGAGCAGCCGTGGTCACCCAGACACTCATCGATGTCCCAGTCGCACAGGGGACCCGTCCATCCGTCGGCGCACTCGCACTGGAAGCCAGGCTGGTTGCACTCGGGGTCGAAGGTCGCCTCCTGCGCACAGATGTCGTCCCATCCGTTCTCACAGCAGT
This sequence comes from uncultured Pseudomonadota bacterium, assembly GCA_937897815.1. Taxonomy (GTDB): domain Bacteria; phylum Myxococcota_A; class UBA9042; order PHBI01; family CALCNF01; genus CALCNF01. The sequence continues at coordinate 3,480 of CALCNF010000311.1, forward strand.
AGGGGTCATAAGAGCAGACCGACGCCTCGCAGGTCTCCGAGGCCTCGCAACCAGGGGTCGGGATGCCCTCGGCGTCCAGCTGCACCGCGAGACACTCGGGCGCGACGAGAGCGGCCTCGACGTCCAAGCAGGTAGAGTCGTTGGCGCACGGCACCTCATCCAGCTCACACTCGTTGACGTTCAGATCGCAGTTCGGTCCTTCCCAGCCGGGCTCGCAGGAGCAGACGTAGGAGCCAGCGGTGTTCTCACACCCGAACGCGTTCGTGCACGGGTCGTCCGCGCACTCGTCGATATCTTCCTCGCAGTGCTCACCCGCCCAACCATCGGCGCACTCGCACACGTAGCCAGGCACCTTGCACTCCAGGAACTCCGCCGCCTGCGCGGCGCACTCGTCATCCCACCCGTCGTTACAGCACCCGTGGTTGTTCGAGCAGACAACCGCCTCGCACTCAGGGACCGAGGCGCAGCCGGGGATCGGCTCACCTGCGTCGTCCACCTGCGCCACGAGACAGGCTGGCGCGACCTCTTCGGGGGTCATGTCCACGCAGGCCGCGCCGTTCTTGCAGAGGTCGTCGACGACGCTGCACTCGTTCTCATTCTCATCGCAGAGCTCACCGGTCCATCCCCAGGGGCAGGAGCAGAAGAACGAGCCCGGCTCATTCTCGCAGATCCCGTCGTTCTGACAGGGGTCCACGCTTGGGTGACACTCGTCCCGGTCCATATCGCACTTCGGTCCCACCCAGCCCTCGGGGCACTCACAGAGCCAACCGGGATTGTTGCAAGCGCCTGTACCGTGCGCGATGGAGGCGCAGATCTCGTCCCAGGCGTAGTCGCAGCAGTAGGTGTCCGCCGCGCAGACCGCCTCCGTGCATGCGTCGCTGCTGCTGCAGCCCGAAACCTCCGCACCAAGCTCGTCCAGCTGAGGCGCCAAGCACTCTGGCGCCAGGGACTCCGGCTCACCGTTCACGCAGGAGCCCCCGTTGACGCACAGCGACTCCTCCGACTCGGCGCACTCGTCGCGGTCCTCGTCACAGCTCTTACCCATCCAGCCCGGAGCGCACTCACAGCCCGGTGGTCCTTCGTCGCCGAAGACGCACACGCCGTTCCCCGAGCAGGTCTCCAGGGAGCAGTCTTCAGCGGACATGCACCCGCCGTCCTCCATCGGGTGGTAGCCGTCTGCGCAGACATCACAGTTGGCCCCAGTGTAGCCCTCAGCGCATTCGCACGCGCCGGCGCCATCGCAAGCCCAACCGGGCTCCACGGCGCATTCGGCGGAGCAGCCATCACCCGCGTCGAGGTTGCCATCATCGCAGGCCTCGCCGTCGTCCATGAGACCATCACCGCACACGGCCAGGGTCGCATCGGGATCCGTGGCGTCCCCGGTAACGACATCCGAACCTGTGATGTCACCGACCCCGGTGATTCCATCACCGACGGTCGCTCCATCGGGCGCGACATCCAGACCATCGAGCTCGCTGTCCAGACCTCCAGCCTCGCAGGCTCCCAGACCGAACATTACCAACAAGCTCAAAGAGAGCACTGCGCGACGCAACGAGACCGTTCCACGGTTCATAGCGACCCCCACCCCGACAATATTGATTCAGCAGACCAGGGGGCGCGGCATCGTGACGGCGTCGCGCCCCAGAGAAATGACTAGCGCGTAGAACTGTATGCGTTCGAATAGCTCGCTTCAACGGAGGATCGCGACGCTCTCGGGCCTGAGTCGGGAGGCGGTGAAGAGCCCTCGAAGTCCCTCATTCAGATGAACTTGAAATCATTCACTCTTCTGCGCGCGCGACGCGAGGCGAGAGGTCCAGGGCTGGAGTACAGAGGACGAAAAAAAACATCTCCGGCGCGAGGCCGGGGCACCCGTAGGGTGGCCCGTGAATGATCGTCCTCCCCTCTCCGGGTGCCTCCAGCGCTGTAACGAGTGAACCGTTATTTCCAGCAGTAGTTGGTCTGGCTGCAGCCGTGGTCCATCACGTAGGCGGACTCAGAACACCCACCCGACCCGCAGTCGTATGGGTTGTTCTTCTTGTAGTCTTCCGCGGCGACGTGGCACGCCATGCCCCAACCGTCCAACCATGCCTGGTTGTTGATGTTGCCGACGGCTGTTGAGCACTGATACGAGCTCGCGCTTCCTCCAAAGATCAACGCACAGGCCTCCAAACACGTATAGGTGGGAGGGTTCTCGCCCCACGGGGGACCGTCACTGACCTTGAACGACCCGACCAGCTCCGGCGACGCGTCCTCTTGGCACAGATCGCCTTCCCAACCGTCAGGGCATGAGCAGGTGAAGCCGCCGTCATTGTTGTTGCAGGCGCCTCCATTGAGACACGGGTTATTGAGGCACTCGTTCACATCCTGGTCGCAGAGCTCTCCCTCCCAGCCATCGACGCAATCGCAGGCATAACCAGCCTTGTACACGGTGCAGACCGCGCCAAGGTTCGTGCAGTCCGCATAGTTCGTCTCTTCACCGTTGGCGCACTGCGCGCAGCCAGCGTCCCAATCATCCGCGCACCAGTTGTCGAGTGCGGTCACGGCGTCTCGACAGGCCGCGTAGGCGCAGGTGTCGCCCTGACACAGCTTGAAGTCGATCTCGGCCTCCTGGTCGACGCACGCGCTTCCATTGGCACAGTAATCGAGCGACAGAGCGCACTCATCAATGTTCTCGTCGCAGTTCTGACCCGTCCATCCGGACCCCGCCTTGCACTCGCAAGTGTACGCGCCAGGCTCGTTCACGCACTTCGTGTCGTTCGCGCAGGGAGCGTCCAAACACTCGTTGATGTCATCGTTGCACTGGGCCCCGGTCCAACCGGGGTCGCACGAGCACTCGTAGGCGCCGGGAACGTTGTTGCAGGCGCCGTTGACGCAGGGCGCGAGCTCAACACACTCATTGACGTCCGTATCGCAGTGCACACCGACCCAGCCTGCGGGACACGCACACTGGTAGGCCCCCGGCTGGTTCTCACAGACGCCGCCGTTCTGGCAGGGGGCATCGAGACACTCGTCGACGTCCACGTCACAGTTCTGTGATTCCCAACCCGGATCACAGGCGCAGAGATAGCCGCCGTCATAGTTCAGGCAAGCGCCATTGACGCACGGCTGAGCTGCGCACTCGTCGATGTCCTGGCCACAGAGCTCACCTTCCCAGCCATCGACGCATACGCACTCGAAGCCACCGTCGAGGTTCTCGCACTGAGCGCCATTCTGGCACGGGCTGTCGACGCACTCATCGACATCGATGTCACAATGCTCGCCCGTCCAGCCGTCCTCACAAGAACAGGCATAGCCTGGTTTTGCGTCATCAAAGCATGGCGCACCCATACCTGTGCAGTCAGCGTACTCGGTCACGCCTCCCTGGGCGCAGGAGGCGCAGGAGGAGTCCCAGTTGTCCAGACACCAATCATCGAGGGCGCCGACGGCCGCCTGACACTCAGGCACATCGCACGCCGTGTTCCCTGTGCAGTGCTCGTAGGCCAGCGCGGGCTCAGTGTCGTCACAAGACCCGTTGTTGCACAGCCCATCCTCGAGACACTCGTTGATGTTCAGCTCGCAGTTCACGCCCTCCCAGCCAGGCTCACACTCGCAGGTGTAGGAGCCGGCCTCATTCGTGCAGGCGCCGTGAACGCAAGGCGCGTCCAGACACTCGTCGATATCCGAGCAGCTCGCCCCGTCATCATTGAGGGTGAACCCATCGGCGCATGAGCAGAAGTACGGCTCTGTTCCCAGGCATACCCCGGAGATCGCGATCTCCCCGCAGTCCAGACCGCCGATACCCGTTCCTCCTGCGGCACAGGCTGCGCATCCGGAATCCCAGTTGTCTGCACAATAGTCGTCAAGCTCGGCCACGGCCGCGCGGCACCCGTCGTCGTCACAGCCCACGGAGGTGCCACACGAGTTCGTGCTCTGGTCATTGCAAATCGCGGTGTCATCACAAGCCGCGAGACCCTCAGCGCACTCGTTCACGTTCTCGCAGGCCTTTCCGTCCTGTCCGCCGTAACCGGCGACACACTCACAGGTAAACCCACCCAAGGTGTTCGTGCAGACGCTGTGGTTCCCGCAGTCGTCCGTGTTCTCTGCGCACTCATCGATGTCGATGCACCCGACCTCGGCGTCCGGGTCAGGGATATAGCCGTCGAGACATCCGCACTCGTAGGAGCCTGCGTTGTCCTCGCAGGTGCTGTTGGCGCCGCAGGGCGACTCTTCCGCGTCGCACTCGTCAATATTGGCGCACTGGAAGCCATCGCCTTCCCAGCCTGGAATGCACGTACATCCGTAGGCGCCGTCCGTGTTGCTGCACTCCGCCATGTCGGAGCAGGCCGCGAGCGGCGGACCGCTGAGCTCAAGGTTGTCGACGAAGACGCCAGGTGTGGCGTTCACAAGGTCGTCGACGCTGTCGAACGAGAAGACGAGGGCCCCCGCGTAGCCGGCCCAGGCGCTCACATCGAGGTGGATCGTCAGCCAATCACCCTCGACCATATCCTCGCCGCTCAAGGCCTCGTAGTAAGAGGCCTTGTTCCAGAGCTCGACGACCTCGGCGAGCTCGGACTCCTGGCAGGCCTCCCACGTCATATCCTCCGGACAGGTGATCATCCTGATGGAGAACTTGTCGTAGTTCGGCGAATCGTCACCGAGGTCCAGCGCGACATCGGCGTGAATCATTCCCTGCTCCGGGATGAGCGTCGGCGCCGTGCGCACAGAGCCAGAGACGTCGCCAGGGTAGGCATCGCCCGCGCTGTTCGAGAACCGCAGGACGCCCTCCTCGTTCACGTACCAGGAGACATCGTCCTCTTCGTCGCTGTCGGAGACGACCCAGGAGTCAGGCATCAGCCCCTCATCGAAGCTCTGGGTCGAGAGCAGCGCTGGCTCGCACTCATTGACATCCGCGCAGTCCACGCCGTCCCCGTCGTAGCCGTCATTGCAGGCACAGGAGTAGGAGCCGAAGTCATTGGAACACGACCCGTTGTCCGAGCAGTCATTCAGCGTCGGATCAGCGCACTCGTTTACGTCCTCTTCACAGTGAACGCCCTGGAAACCGGTCGCGCACAGGCACTCATATGCGCCATCCGAGTTCACGCACTCCGCGCCATTGGCGCAGATAGGCTCCTCAAACGAGCACTCGTTCACGTCCTGCTCGCACATCGGTCCCGTCCATCCAACCGCGCATTCACAGATCATGCCCAGGCTCGGGTCGCCCAGACACACGTCGCCGATCTCGGTGCAGTCAGCGAAGCCCGTGACACCTCCCGCTGCGCAATCCGCGCAGCTGGAGTCCCAGCCGCCCACTCCGCACCAGTCGTCGAGAGCATTGACCGCCTGCGCACAGGCGTCCGAGCATGGCTCCGCGACACCTCCGGCGGCGACCTGACACTGGGTCACGCCAGGTACCAGATCGATGCAGACGCCCTCATTGGCGCAAGGGCTCTCGTCGCCCGCGCACTCATCCACGTTCTCGTCGCACAGGGCTCCAGTCCACAGGGGCGAGCACGCGCAATCAAAGCCGCCATCGTTGTTGATACACTCGCCGTCATTGGAGCAGGGGTTCTCGTCACCGACGCACTCATCCACGTCCTGGGAGCAATCGTTCCCCGTCCAACCCTCAGGGCACTCGCAGGAGAAGCCGGGAAGCACGCAGGCGGTATTCGACCCGGCGTCGCTCGCGCACAGGGAGTCCCAGGCCGTCTCACAGCAGTACGGATCATCCGCACATACGGACTCCGTGCAGGCATCGGATGTTTCACACCCCGCCACCAGATTGCCGTCCGCGTCGGCCTGAGGCTCCAGGCACTCCGGTGCGTCGACCACTGGCTCCAGGTCCGAGCACAGGCCGCCGTTCTGACAGATAGCCTCCTCCAGCTCGCACTCATTGAGGTTCTCCGAGCAGTCCTCGCCCGTCCAACCGGCCGAGCACAGACACTCGAACCCGCCCTCCAGGTTCTGGCAGCCAGCGCCGTTGGCGCAGGGGCTCTCCTCGGCCGCGCACTCGTTGACGTCGGTCCCGCAATCGAAGCCCGTCCAGCCGTCCGGGCACTCGCAAGCGAAGCCGAGCTTGTTGCAGGCGTCATCCACCTTCGCTTGGCTCGCACACAGAGAGTCCCAGGAGAAGTCGCAGCAGAACGCGTCCTTGGCGCACACCGACTCGGTGCATGTGTCTGAGCTCGCGCAGCCCGCCAGCGGGTTGCCCTCCTCGTCCTGCTGAGCGACGAGACACTCAGGAGCGAGGGCCTCTGGTGTCAGGTCGGAACACGCTCCACCGTTCTGACAGGGGGCCTCCTCCAGGGCACATTCATCGGTGTTGTCAGCGCAGTCAGCGCCCTCCCAACCCTCGGCGCACGCGCAGTCAAAGCCACCATCGGTGTCCGAGCACTCACCACCGTTCTGACAGGGGTTCTCGTCCGCGGCGCACTCATCCACGTTCTCTTCGCAGTTCGCACCCGACCAGCCAGCGACGCAGGCACACTCATAGGAGCCGTCGGTGTCGATGCACTCACTGTCATTGGCGCATGGGTTCTCATCCCCCGCGCACTCATCCACGTTCTCTTCGCAGTTCAGGCCTGACCAGCCAGCGACGCAGGCACACTCATAGGCGCCCTCCGTGTCGATGCACTCACCATCATTCGCGCACGGGTTCTCATCCCCCGCGCACTCATCCACGTTCTCTTCGCAGTGCATCCCACCCCAGCCCTCAGGGCACTCGCACATGTAGCCAGGAACATTGCAGGCCGGGTTCATCCACGCCTGGTCCGCGCAGGCCTGGTCCCAGTTCTCTTCGCAGCAGTAGCTGTCCTTTTCGCATACGGCGGCCTCACAGTCCGGCGAGCTGGCGCAGCCCGCCGCGGGGTCTCCGTTGTCATCACTCTGCTGCTCGAGACACTCGGGCGCGAGCTCCATTGGAGGCTGCTCCACGCAGACGCCGCCGCCACACAGCGTGTCATCGGCGCACTCATCGGTGTCTGTGTCGCAGGCGTCTCCCTCCCAACCGACGAAACATTCGCACCCGAGGGGTCCGCCATCAGGGTAGACGCACAGGCCGTTGCCGGAGCAGTAGGCCTCCGAACAGGCGTCGTTAGGCATGCAGGACCCGCCATCTACCCAGGGACCGCCGTCCACGGGAGCGTAGCCCTCCGCACAAGCACGGCAGTCGTCTCCGTGGTAGCCGTCCTGGCAAGCGCACGCTCCGTCTCCATCGAGACCGTCATTGCAGATACCGAAGGCTCCGCAGTCGCCACAGGGGGCGCAGTTGGGCCCAAAGTAGCCCGCATCGCAGGCGCAACCGGCGTCATCACAGAGCCAACCGGGCTCGACCTGGCAGCCGGGGTCGCACCCATCTCCCGACTCGGAGTTGCCATCATCACAGGTCTCATCACCATCGAGGACGCCATCACCGCAGCCGCTGTGACCGTCGCCGCCCGAGGCGTCAATCAGATCCGAGCCTGGCGTATCCAGCCCCACGGTGCCATCCAGGGAGCTCATGTCTCCGCCGCCCGCGATGTCGGCCCCAGACTGGCCATCGACCAGCAGGCCATCAGCCTCGCCTTCGATGCCCACACCCTCACAGCCAGCGACCGCGAGCGTTCCCGCGATCAAAAGCGCGCTCGCGCAGCATGCACGCAACCAACCCGAAGCGTTCATCCCCACTCCCCCTGTTCGACGGACCCAAACGTCTTTAGCGGGCGAGCTCCCACACCACGAACCGGGTAATCGGAGAACGCCCCAGACCTTAAAGATAATCGTCAGCATTGAGACAGATCAAGTCTCAGCCTGTCATCCATTAGAAGCAGCTGCCTTTCGATGGACACGTTGCGTTCGCGCCGCTGCACGGGCATCGTCCTGAGCAGGCTCTGCGTCAACTTGCCCCGTGAGCCTGAACCTGCCGTCCTGAGGTGCCATGATGCGTTCAAGCTTCCTACTCGTGCTCTCCGCGTCCCTTGTCCTCACCGCCGGCTGTGCCGATGAGAGTACGACCTCTGACACCGCGGACGCTGCCAGCGCCGTTGATGTCGTGTCCACGCCCGATGGCATCGCCTCTGTGGACGTCTCCGTGGACGCCGCCTCAGGGGACACGGCCATCACCGAGGACGTCCCAGGGGCTCCTGAGGACGCTGAGAGCGACGCGACGTCATCAGGGGACACCTCTGCGTCACCGGATGACACCGCGGAGGGCGACGGCGCCGCGGATGCCGGCCCACCCATGCCCGAGTGCCAGGCCGACGAGGACTGTGAGGCCATGAGTAACGCCACGGCCGCATGTGTGGACGAGGTCTGCGCTTGGACCTGCGACGACGGCTGGGAGGGCGACGACTGCCAAACGAACATCGATGACTGCGTGGACGCGGCCTGCGTCCATGGTTCGTGCGTCGATGGCCTGGCCAGCTACATCTGCGAGTGTGAGGCCGGATGGGAAGGCGACCTCTGCGACGCCGATATTGATGACTGTGCGGGCGCGCCGTGCGTGAACGGGACGTGCACGGACGCCCTGAACGGCTTCTCATGCGAATGCGATCCGGGCTGGGAAGGTGAGACCTGCGAGGAGGACATCGACGACTGCGCGGATGGGCCCTGCGATAAGGGAGTATGCGTTGACCAGGTGGGGAGCTTCTTCTGTGTCTGCGACGAGGGCTGGATCGGCGACCTGTGCGACGTCGAACTCCAGGTCTGCGTGAACGCAAACCCGTGCTCGAACGGCGCCTGTATCGACACGGATGGCGGGATGCTCTGTGAGTGCGATCCGGGCTGGGGAGGTGACCTGTGTGACGAGGAGCTCGTCGTCTGCTTCAACAGCGACCCGTGCGTCAACGGCCAATGCGAAGACACCGACGCGGGGATGATCTGCATCTGCGATGAGGGCTGGGAGGGCGAGCTCTGCGACGGAGACATCAATGACTGCGCTGAGGAGCCCTGTGTCAACGGCCAGTGTGTCGACCAGGTGGCTGGCTTCCTTTGCGAGTGCGAAGCCGGATGGATCGGAGACCTGTGTGAGGTGGTCTACGTCGACTGCAGCACGGAGCCATGCGCCAACGGTGCATGCGAGGACACCGAGACGGGCTTCGTGTGCACCTGCGACGAGGGCTGGTACGGCGAGACCTGCGATGAGCAGGGCTGCGGGAGCGTGGCTGGGCTCAATACGATCGTCGTGAACACCGCCGAGGACGTCCTCGCCAATGATGGTCTGTGCTCTCTCCGCGAGGCCCTGGACTCGGCGAACGCCGATGAGGCTTTCGGGGACTGCGGCGCGGGGAATGGAGCGGACGCCATCGTCTTCGCGGAGCCGGGAACCTACGTACTCGCGCTCGCTGGGAGCGGAGAGGACGGAAACCTCTCGGGCGACCTGGACGTCTCCTCCGAGGTCACCATCTCAGGATGCGGCCCTGAAGAACTCAAGATCGACGGCGGCGGAATCGACCGCGTTCTCCATGTGCACCCAGGCGCGAGCCTCACCCTCGTGAACCTCTCGGTCGTAGGCGGCCAGAGCGCTGGCGACGCGGGAGGGCTCAGCAGCGGTGGCGTCAAGGGCGGCTGGGGAGGCGGGGTCCTGAATCAGGGCACGCTCACGGTCGAGAGCTGCGACTTCCTGGGCAATGAGGCCCTCGGAGGCCACGGGGGCGACGGATCGGCTATCGGCGCCGGCGGCGGTGGCGGCGGAGGCGCCGGTATGGGCGGCGCCATCTACAATGATGGAGGCGAGGTTTCGGTCACAGGCGACGCAGGAGCATGCAGCTTCATCGGCAACGTGGCGACCGGCGGTAACGGCGGAATCGGCAAGGCCAACGGTGGCTCCTTCACGGGAGACGGCGCGGGCGGCGGAGGCGCCAACGGAGGCAATGGTGGGCTAGGAGGCACGCCAGGAGACTTCGGCGGCTACGGCGGCGGAGGCGGCGGA
>CALCNF010000312.1 GCA_937897815.1 uncultured Pseudomonadota bacterium
AGCCAATATAACGGTCTCCTCCACGATAGAGAGCATGTGTGACCGTGTCGAAGCACTCGCCCATGTCATGGAGCTGGTCATGGACGTGGTCAAACACGCTCTCATGGGGGATGGGCACGTGGGCGCCTTGGATCTCTGGCGTAGGAACCGCGCGCACCTCGGACTCGTCGGCCTCATAGCCATCGAGATAGTGAGAGAGAGAGCGCCTGCGCTCGGGCACGATCGTGAGGGCGTCGATCTCGGGACTCGGCAAAACCTGGGCGACCATGGGGACCTCCTGGACGTGGATGACCCCAGGCTACGGCACACATGCGACAGGTTTTGTCGCATCCGAGCAGCCTCTAGAACGAGGTGGTCAGACGCAGGTCCAGTAGGCTTGGCATTGGCCTTGTTCGCAGTAGCCTTCCCAGCAATCACCGATGCCGCAGACGACGTCGTGGTTGCAGGAGGTGGGGCCGTGGCTGGCTGAGGCGGGCGGACCCAGGGTGGAGACGGAGATCATCAGGGCGATGAACCAGCTCATGGGGTGACCTCCTTGGACTCGGGCGGGACCTATCAGTATGAGAGGCGCCGGGTGGGGGGCTCAAGGTTGGGGTCGGGAGCGTTGGCTCTTGAAGGTGAGCTTGAGCTTGAACGGGGCGATCACGGCGCCGTGTTTGCAGGTGTAGCCGTCCTCTAGACACCACCAGGTTGGGCACATCATGGGTGCTTCCTTTTAGGTCTTCGCCGCGCGACGGCCCGGGGGTTCGCGGCGGGTGGATGTGCGGTGTTCCTCGCTCATGGGTCGCGGTCCGTGAGGGGGGAATCCGGAGCCGCGACCTCTTGAGTATGGGGAGGTTCAGACGGTGGAAGCAAACCGGGGCTCGCGCACACGGGGGCGCGTGAGCGCGCGCTCTTCTTCTTGAAGTTCTACGAAAGAAGAAGAGCGGTTCAAGGCGCAGGAGGCAGGTGGTCTCGATGGGCCTGGCTCTTCATGGAAGACGTGGAGGTGCGTGATGAAGAAGCTCGCTCATTGGCGGGAGCTTGAGGTCCTGGACTTCGGGGTGATGGAGTCGTCCGAGGGGGAGAGATCTCGGATGATGATGGTGGTTCATAAGGGGCGACCGGTTCAGACGGTGGCCTTTGGACGCGACGAGTTGGTGTGGCTTGTGCCGCGGTCTAAGGAGCCGAATCGGGCGTGAGGGCTGGTGGGACAGCGGGCATAAAAAAAGGGCGGGCTCCCTCGTGGGAGCCCGCCCGATTCTTGTGACGCTACCAGGTCGTCAGAGGACGACTTAGTTGGCCTCGCAGAGGATGCCCATGTAGCTCACGCGGCCGGCCTCGATGGTCACCGTGGTCGCGCCCGCGGCGTTGTTCACGCCGGACAGGAGCGGGGTGCACGAGTGGCCCTCAACGGTGATGGCGACGCGGCCCGGATCGACGTTGAAGTAGGCGACGAGACCCTGAGCGGTCGTGCCCTCTTCCTCGGAGAACATGCCGGTGGCGAAGTCCTCGATCGGGTTGGCGTAGCCAGGTCCGATGGCGGCCGTTCCCTCCAGGGAGGTGACGGCGCCCGCGAGGAGGACGTTGCCCTCTTCGCCCGGCGTCCAGACGCCGATGGACAGGTGACCCTTGTCATCCTCGGGCGTTCCATCCAGCGCGGTGACGAGCTGACCGACCAGGCCGTTGTCGACCATGGCCCAGCTCCAGGGCTCCTCGGGGAAGAAGATCTCCTGGGGGATCGCGCTCTCGGTGAGGAACGGGAAGTACCCCTCGGCGTCGCCGCGAAGCTGCACGATGTCACCCGAGGTGAAGGTGGCGTCGAACGAGACGAGACCCTCGGCGTCCGTGTCGGCGCACTCCAGACCCTCGATGGAGGGGCAGATGGTCGCGTCGGCGATGGGCAGGTCGGTGATCGAGTCGGTGATCACGAAGCTGGCCGTGCCCTCCGCGGAGTTGGGGACGTTGGGCACGCACGTGAGGCTGGTGTAGCTCACGCGGCCGGCCTCGACCGTGATCTTCACGCTCTTCGAGTCCTGCATGAAGCCCGAGTTGGCCGTCGTGCAGGTGTAGTCGCCATCAATGGCGATGGTGGCCACGCCAGGCTCGACGTTGAAGAACTGCACCACGCCGCCGCGGGTGACCCCCGGCTCGGCGGTGAAGATGCCGTTGCCGAAGTCGGCGATGGCGTTCAGGTAGTTCGGTCCAGCCTCGACCTCGCTGTCGATGGTGACGGTGGCGCCCTGGAGCGACACCAGCTCGCCGAGCGGGTTCAGCGTGTTCACGAACATGGAGACGTGGCCCTTGTTGTCGTCGACCTCGGAGTCGAGACCGGCGACGAGCTGGCTGACGATGTTGTCATCGGCCATGACCCAGGTGACGGGCTCCTCTGCGAACTCGATGTCCTCAGGGATGACGCTCTCGACCAGGAACGGGAAGTAGCCGTCCTTGTCGCCGCGCAGCTTCACGAGCTCACCCGAGGTGAAGGTCCCCGAGAATGAGGCCAGTCCGTTGGCGTCGCTGGTCACGCAGTCGATGTCCTCGAGGGACGAGCACAGCGTTGCGCCCTCAAGCGGCGTACCGCTGATCCAGTCGGTGACCAGGAAGTTCACCTGGCCATCGGCCGAGTTCGGCGCCGCGTTCGGCGTGCAGGTCAGGCTGGTGTAGCTCACGCGGCCGGCCTCGACCGTGATGCTCACGCTGCCGTCCTCCTGCAAGACGCCCGAGGTGCCCGTCGTGCAGGTGTAGTCACCGTCGATGGAGATGGTGGCGACGCCCGGGTCGACGTTGAAGAACTGAACGATGCCGCCGGCGGTGACGCCGGGGTCAGCGGCGTAGATGCCGTTGCCGAAGTCCTCGATGGCGTTGAGGTAGTTCGGGCCGGCCTCGACCGCGCGGTCGATGGTGACCGTCGCGCCCAGGAGGGGAGCGAGCTCACCGTAGGCGTCGAGCATGTTCACGGACATGGACACGTGTCCCTTGGCGTCATCCACCTCGGCCTCAAGTCCACCGACGAGCTGGCTGACGATGTTGTCATCGGCCATGACCCAGGTGACAGGCTCCTCGGCGAAGACGATCTCCTCGGGGATCTCGTTCTCGACCAGGAACGGGAAGTAGCCGTCCTTGTCGCCTCGGAGCTGCACGAGAGCACCGGAGGTGAAGGTGCCGGTGATGGAGGCCAGGCCGTCCGCGTCGGTCGTGACGCAGTCGATGCCCTCAACCGAGCTGCAGAGCGTCGCGCCCTCGAGAGGCGTGTTGCTCAACCAGTCAGACACAAGGAAGTTGACCGTACCCTCAGCCGAGTTGGCTGGAGTGGTGGTGGAATCAGTGGAGTCATCGCCGCAGGCGCCCAGGAGGGCGAACCCGACCGCGACAAAAGCGGACAGAATACGATTCAAGAGGTTCCTCTCAGGATGTAGAAGTGAGCGCGCCTTCTAGGGGCACCTACATCCGCAAGGCAACTCCTTTTGCTCGGCGGTTTAAAAACCAAGTAACCGCCATCAGTCCCCAGAACAGGCCCAGGGGGCCGTCGTGTCCACTCGAACAGCCGGACGTAACCTCGTCGGCGTCACCGGGGACTTCATCGGTCGCGGGCTGTCCGAGCGCCTCGGATTCAAGGTCCGCCACTTCGTCGGCCTCAGTCTCCGTGAGCGGCTCGGCCTCGGGCGCGGGCTCGGGCTCGGGCTCGGGCTCGGGAGGGGCCTCCACCACGGGCGCCTCACAGATCTCCTCGATGGGCTCGACGGCCGGTGGATAGTTGTCGGTCTCGTGGAAGGTCTGCGTGGCCTCAAACCAATCGACCGCGTTCGCCCAGTCTTCCGGGCCGAACTGCTCGGTCTCGCCGACCGCGACCCAGAGCTTCCCGGTCTCGCGAAGTGGGTGGAAGGCGACCAGGTAGCCGCGTCCCGCCTCCGGGAGGTCGACAGTCTCCTCAAACAAGATCCACGAGGAGGTCTGGGTGAACGGCTCGAAGAAGTCCTGGGGCTGGTCGAGGTCCTCGGTGTGGAAGATGTGGACGCCCAGGTGTGAGGGAACGTCGAAGGGCAGGGGCTCATCGGCCTGCGGGAGACCCGGGGCGAGGAGGGCGATGGTCGGGCGGTAGTCGCTCAGGCGATCAATGACCGGGACGCCAAGCTGGAAGAAGATCTCTCCGGGCTCCTCCGTCTCGAAGGACATCCAGATCTCAGACGCCTCGCACGTCACCTCGTGGTAGAGCACGATGGAGATGTCGATGTCCTGAATGAACCACGCGTTCTCTTTCTGGCTGAACTGGCCGTTGGAGTACGAAGGCTTGTGGGCCGATGCGCTCATCGAGCTCAGCAGAAGACCGAGCAGCGCGACGAAGAACGTGAGTCGATTCATGGATGTCCCCCTCAGAACATGTCCTAGTTTGACCCAGGTCATCACAGGATCTCAAGAACTATCTACAAAGCCTATGCAAACAGTTGTGCCGGAGGGGTTCTGTAGCGGTTTGGGAGAGACCTGGCTCGGGTGGCGCCTGGGCTTCTTCGTTGAGACGCCGCGCGGGCTCACGTACACTCAAGGCTCTCGCGGTGCGCGCCCCCCTACGGAACCTTCTGAGGAGCTCCTCGCACGTGAACCAGCGCAGCCTGTTGTTCATCCTCTTGCCTTGTCTGGCTGCGTGCCACGCCGCGCCAGCGGATCACGCAGATCCAGGACCGGAGCTCACGGGGGATCTTGAGACCGTGCGATTGGCGGTGAGCTGTGACCCCGAGATCCTCGCCTACCCGGTGCTCGGGCCGCACAACGGAGGCTGGGACAACAACGTCCTGAACTTCACCTGCCCGTCGCACCCGGGAGGCTCACCGGACAACTCCGATTGGATCCCCAACGACCACTACGGCAACGACATCTTCGCCGAGAAGGGAGAGCTGGCGGTGGCGCCGGTCACCGGCGTCGTCGTGAAGTCGGGTTGGAACAACGTAGGCGGGTGGCGCGTCACCCTCGAGGACGCCTGTGGCTGGTGGTACTACAGCGCCCACCTCGACGAGATCGATCCCATCGCGGTGGTGGGCGCCCAGCTCTCGGCCGGCACGGTCATCGGCACGGTCGGCAACACGGGCAACGCTCAGGGGACCTCGCCCCACATCCACTTCTCCATCTACCCGGCCGGGGATTACACCAACGGCGTCGATCCCTTCCCGTATCTCCAGGCCGCGGACAGCGCCTCATGTGACGACTCAGGCGTCGCTCCCCCTCCCCCACCGCCGCCACCGCCGCCGTCCAAGTGCCCGAGTGGCCAGAACACCAAGGTGTGTGACGGAAGCTATACGCTGCTGACCTGCTCCAACGGCTCCGTGACCGGCTCCCAGAACTGCGACAGCCTGGGCGCGTTCTGCTCGGAGCTCGTCGGCGCCGACGCGGCCTGCGTCTCTACCCTGTGTACCCCCTCGCCCAACGTCGCTCCCCAGACCGGGAGCGCCATGTGTATCGATGGCGAACGCCACCTCTGCGACAGCCAGGGCTGGCCCCAGATGACGCCCTGCCCGAGCGGGCAGAGCTGTGCAGGCTCAGGTCAGTGCGTGAGCAATCCAGGTCCCACCGACCCCGTGGACCCGCCCACGGATCCCGATTGCCCGGGAACGGGTAAGGCGACGCTGTGCAACGGGGAGACGACCTACATCTCGTGTGGCGACGGCGTGAAGACGGGGAGCGGTGACTGCGCCCTGTTTGAGGGTGTCTGCGTGGAGCTTACTCCCGGAGCCGCCGGGTGCGTCGATCCCGTGTGCACTCAACCCATCACCCTGACCTACGTCGAGCACACCCTGTGCGTCGACGGGGAGCGGGTGCTCTGTGATGCGTCGGGTTGGTCGAAGACCATCCCATGTCCGCAGGGACAGAGCTGCGTAGGGGACGGACAGTGCGTGGCGGGTCCCGCCGCCTGTGAGCCCGAGAACGAGCGCTGCAACCTGGCGGACGACGACTGCGACGGCGTGATCGACGAGAGCCTACCGGTGGTCCTCGGGACGCCGTGTCCGACCAACATCGCCCACTGTGATGCCATGGGGATCTGGACCTGCGGGCCCGGTGAGGTGCCGGTGTGCGTCACCGATCCCAGGCTGTGTCCCGCTTGGACGACCCCCGATCCCGGAAGCTCGACGCCCGGTGGCGGCGTGTTCACGACACCGGAGGAGGAGGCCGAGCCTCTGGAGCCAGTGACGACGGCCTGCTCAACAGGACCGGCGCCAGGCGCGCCCTG
The DNA here is from genome assembly GCA_937897815.1 of uncultured Pseudomonadota bacterium. Classification (GTDB taxonomy): domain Bacteria; phylum Myxococcota_A; class UBA9042; order PHBI01; family CALCNF01; genus CALCNF01. The sequence goes on from CALCNF010000312.1 coordinate 6,200, forward strand.
GGCGCTCCTGACCTTGTGGCTGTGGGCCAGAGCCCGAAGACGCCAGGAGCTGAAGGACTGAGCGCGCGGACGCGCCAGCCTCAGCGGGCGACCTCACCCCCTATTCGTGGGGGTTGGGCATGGGATCAGGCTCCACGGGCTCTTCGTCGTCGGGCAGGGCCGTGATGTCCTGCTCGCTGACGGTGGCGTTGAAGTTCGGGGCGCAGACAAAGCGCGTTCCTGCGGGCTCGCCGAAGCGATCCGCCTCGACGCACTCGAGGCCATCCCGGCAGCCCTCGTTGTAGGGATAGGCGTCCTCATCGCAGACGCTCAAGCAGGCTCCATCCTCCCCACCGAAGGGCTCGACGGCCGCGCAGAAGGTCCCCGTGCTCGGGTGCTGATGGGCCTCTGGGCAGAGCCCCTCACACGGCTGGGTGCAGACCCCGAGCCCCTCGAGCAGCAGGCAGGTCCCGCCGTCGAAGGCGCAGTCCTCACTTACGCTGCAATCGCCGCCGATCCAGTGATGATTTAGACGGCCATCCAGGGCGTGATTCACAAACTTTCGGTAGACGTTCCAGTGGAGCCAGTTGCCGCCTGAATAGGGGAGCGTCCAGGGCGTATACGTGTACAACGCGGCGGTCGCCCGGTTGGCCGGCGTGACCGAGACGTCGTCCAGGCTCATCTTGGTGCGGCCCACACCCCAGCCCGTGACGGTCTCTCCTGAGCCTTCGAGAGCGTCGAGG
>CALCNF010000313.1 GCA_937897815.1 uncultured Pseudomonadota bacterium
ATGTCTTTCCAGGGATCTCAGCTGGAACTCATTTTGTGACCGTGAAGGCCGAGGGGTACGCCGAGTGGCGAAGCTCCGTGACCGTACAAGCCAACAAGCGTGCTGAGGTCGTCGCCGACCTGGCCAAGGCCGGTCGCCTGGAGATCACGGCGCGCGCAGCGGTCGAGGCGGAGGTCTTCCTCGACGGTGAGCTGGTGGGGCGAACCCCCATGGTTCGTTCCGTGGCGGCAGGCACCTACAAGATCACCGTGAAGCGCGCGAGCGACGGCAAGGTGGAGGAGCGCTCGATCGCGATGGGCGCGGACGACACGGTGCGGTTTCAGGCCACCTGGGGTGAGGCGAAGCGCCGACGCGTGCGCCACCGGGCCATGCCCTACTCCGCTCAGCCGATCGATAAGGGATATGGGTCTCTGGACCTCAGTGTGGGTTGGCCCTACCTCCTCGGGGCGCGCATCAGCGGCGGTCTGATTGACGATGTGGACCTCGGGTTCACCTGGCGCAACGCCGCAGACTCCATCAACGATTTTGAGTTTCGCGGGAAGATGCTCCTTGCGCGAACACGCGCCTTCGCCCTGTCGGTCGAGGGCGGGCTCGGCTTTGGTTTGGGTCCGGAGGACCGAAACAGCGTCAATGCGCGGGTTCGAGGGTTGGTGAGCGTGATGATGAGCGAGCGCGCGGCGGTCACGCTGCGGGCGGGCTTGAACATCTATTCTGACTCACCGGCGCCCGTGGCCGAGGGAGAGGCTGAGGGCGACCGGCGCAACGGTGTTCAGCTCTTGCCGGGGGTCGTCATCGAGTCGCGCATCGGTAAGTTCTGGAATCTCCACCTGTTGTTCGAGGCGGAGCCGTTCACGGACGGCCGCGATATTCTCGAGGACGGTGAGGCTCCGCTCGACATCGTGAAGAACGCTGGCTATCGCGGCCTGGTTGGGTTCTCTCTGCTCTTCTAGAGGGAGCGCCCTTTAGACCTTGAACCAGGCCGAACGCACCTCGCCGCGTGCGCGGAACCCCAAACGCTCATAGAGCGCGACGGCTGGGGCGTTCTCGCGGTGTACGTAGAGGGTGATTCGCGGACATGAACGCAGGAGTCGGTGGCACATCTCGCCGGTCGCGGTTCGGGCCAGGCCCTGTCCTCGGCTCTCCGGTACGGTGTAGATGCCAGCCAGCTGAATGGCGTGATCGCTGACCGCGCTCTGATCGACCTTAAAGGTCAGCTCGCCGCCCACCGGGCCGACCACCCACGCCCGGCGTTCTCTCACACGTCGAAGCCACCCCTGCCGATAAGCCTCCTGCACCTGGGCGAAGGGATCGAAGCCGATCTCTTCGCTCACCATCCGCAGGTCGAGCGCCACGAGGGCCTCCAGGTCCTCCGTCAGCGCCGGACGCAGCGTGTCGCTCCGATAGGCCTCATCGAGGTCCTGAGCGACGAGCTCGTAGAGCAGCTGGGAGCCTCGCTCCAGGTGGATTTTGCGGGTATCCCGACCGTAGGCCGTGAGGAATCGATCCATGGTCGCGTCCGGACCGACCGCGACCCAGAACGGTATGCCCTGACGACGAGCGTACTCTGCGAACGCGTCGATGGCGGCGTCTGAAGCGGGCTCGGAGATCACGAGGTTGCTGCCGACGATGCAGACGCCGTCGAGCGTACCGGCTCGATACGAACCGATCATCGGCCCCGCGATATCGTCCCGGTCCAGGGCCCCGCGCGCTACTTGAGCGAGGAGGTAGGCGTTCGCAGCGGCGCTCTGACCCAGAAAGTCCAGCACCATGCGCCTGTCCCTTCCGGTCAGCCGGCCAAGTCCATCACCATTGAGCTCGGTAGAGTGCCTCAGGGCTCGCCTCCGTTGACGGTCGAAGCTCACCTATCGTAACTCAAAGCGGATCGTTCGTGGTGCCCAGCGAGGTCGATGTTGGTGAACACAGATCCTAGGTCGTTGCCTGAGCTGCCCATCGCCGAGCTGGGCGAAGGGCTCTGGCTCCTTACCGAGGAGTCGCTCCTGAGCCGCTGGAGGTCGCGTCTGGTGATGGAGGATGTCGCCCCAGACGTCGCCCGCGCCGGGGGCGAATTCTCCCTGGGCGACCCAGGAGTCGAGTGCTCGATCACCTGGACCTTCGCCGATGGCCGACTGGCGGTCGTGAGGGTCACGCCTCTTGAGGGTCGCGCCGCTCTGGACCGCCTCGTTCATGCCCTCGGGGTAGCCGTCAGCGCACTCAGCCCTGATGGAGAAGGGGTCGAGTCGGTCGAACTGGAGGGCCGGCGGGTTGACGTGGACCGCCTCGATGGCGTCATCTGCCTCTACGAGGTTCCAACATGAGTCCAAGAGTTGTGTTCTACGACGTCGATCCGGACGCCTGGGAAGGCTGGATCCATAAGCTGGCCGCGGCCGCATGGGAGCGAAACGGGGCGAGGTTGATGATCCTGGTCGGTGACCCCGAGCGCGCGGAGGAGGTCGACCAGTTGCTCTGGTCCTTCAGGGAGGAGTCCTTCCTACCCCATGAGGTCGTCCGTGACGGCCAGCCGCTAACGGACCCCGAGGCCCGGGTGTTGATCTCCTGGAACCCGACGAACCCGCACCAAGCGAACCTGCTCGCGCTGGATGCTCCAGCCGAGCTGGACTTCGCCTCCGGCTTCGAGGTCGTGATGGACGTCGTCGACCGCCGCTCGGACGAGCGCTTGGTGGCGAGCCGTGAGCGCTTTAAGGCCTGGCGTGCGCGCGGCGTCTCACCCGAGCACAGGGGCGCTTAAAGCGCATCGTGCTTGGTCGCCCTGCCCCGGGCTTTCGATACAGGATACCGCTGTGCGTTCATGTCGATCTTGGCGTCGACGGCCTGCATGAGGTCGATGTCGAGCTTCGCGGCAAGGTTGACCGCACAGATGAGCACATCTGCCAGCTCTTGTGAGATAGCTGCTCGATCCAAGGCGTCCTCGTCCCGGTTCCAGAGGAAGGGCTCGAGGAGCTCGCCAGCCTCGGCCGCCAGGCACATCGCGAGGTCCTTCGCCCCGTGAAACTGCTCCCAATCGCGCTCCGCGTTAAAGCGGGCGAGTCGCTCTCGGACGACGGCGATCGTCGTCTGAGCGTCTGAGTAGGTCGTCGTCTCCGCCTTCAAGAGGGCCTCCTGAGCGCCACGATGTACTCATGTCGCTTCTCCTTTTGCTTACGCCCTCCGACAGACCAGGTCTGGCGCTGCTGTGCCGCGTGGCCGAGCCACTCCAGGCCTGCTCGCTGGGCGGCGGCCTCCATCAGAGGTAGCACACGGATCACGCCAGACGGGTGCTGCCCATCCCCGATCACCACGAAGGCCCGCCCATCGGGCACGAGGACCTTTTTCCATACGCCCATCACGGTCGACATGTCGGTCTTGAATTGCTTCGAGGCGTCTCGCCAGCCGCCGCTCTTCACGGCGCGTCGCGCCCCAATCTCGTAGCGCTGGGCCAGGTCCGTGTCCAAGCCGAGGGCTCCGTAGCGGCGCTGATGGTGCGCGACATAGTCATAGACGCCCGGATAGGGTGGCGAGGTGATCACGGTGTTCACGCCGCGCTCAAACCCATGGGGGTCGAGCCTCGCATCCAACAGCCCCAGATCGGGCTCTCGGGCTCGCTGGTCCGCCGCCGTGTCGAGTTCACCCAAGCGCTCAGCGAGCTCACTCACTCTGGCCAAGAACCAGCCGTCGACCCTCCGTCGCGGGATAAAACGATGGTCTCGATCGAGGCGAGGAACCGAGTCTGAGGCCTGCTTGGAGGCCTTGACGATGATCGATGAGAGGCATGCTCGGAGGGCTCGGCGCTCCAACTCCGCGCCCCGCCTGTCGCGGATGCTCACGGCCAGGCTCCAGACCTCATGGAGCGCAGGCGGGTCGTACCACTCCCCCTCCTGTTCCCAGACATGCGCGGGCACTCTGGGCTGGGCATCACGCAGCTCCCTCGCCGCCTGGCTCACCTCTCGTGATATGCGAATCAGGCGCTCGCGTTGCCGGGCATCCCAGTGGCGCGTCCGCGTCCACGCAACCTCAAGGGCCACGGGGTTGACGTCGCGACCCACAAAGGGCCGTCCCGAGACCAGCGCCTCTACGGCTACCGTTCCGCTCCCCATGAACGGGTCCAGGATCAGGCCAGCATCCGGGCTGGCCGCGACCAGTCGCCTCGCCGTCGTGGGGTGCATGCGCGCAGGCCAGGCATGGAAGCCATGCGTGAGGGTTCGGCCGTCATCGTCGGCCTCGATCTGCAAGGCGTGCTCGATCAGGTCAGCCACCGAAGCGTCTGCCCGGACCTGCGTGGACGTGCCAGCCTGTTGGGCGAGCGACCTTCGCCCTCGTCTTGGGGACTCCTCAGCCGGGTCTTCCGTGCTCATGGCGCCTGCGCTCCCTGTTCGGGCGTTCACGGGGCGTCTCCGCCGCTGCGGAGCCATAGCTGACACTCCCCCAGAAGGCTCCTGACGTCCACTCAATAGAGACGTCAAGACCGGCGTTGCTGCTCGGTCGACCTCGAGGGACGCTCAGCGCCGCGGCGGCACTAGGGCTGCATCTGGTCGGGGTCCAGTCCGCTGCAGCCCGTGAAGTCGCTCTTGCAGTCGCTCTCATCGATGCACTGTGTGCACTCGTCGCTGATCTCACCCGTCATCATGAAGCTCATGCATTTATCCATGCAGTTCTCTTGCGAGCACACGACGTGAAGCGCCACACAGGTGCCGCACTCCTCGGAGAATCCGTAGCCGGAGTTCAGCTCCCCCACGAGGCACGAGATCAGCAGCTCGTCATCGGTCTCGCCGGGCGACGAGCGTGGGTTGATGCAGACCATCCCCACGGTCATGAAGTCGGCCACAGGGTCGAAGTCCTGGAGCGCTTCAATGTCGGCGTCGTTGGTGCACGCGCCCTGGCCAACAATGATCTCGTTGCCGTAACGGTCGTCCTCGACCTCAGGGTCCACGGGCTCCACAGGCTCGTCCGGCTCTGTGACGGTGTCGGCCGTAGCCTCCGCGGTATCTACCGTCGAAGGACCGGCGTCGACGGCGACCTCAGGTGGCGTCTCGACGTTCGGCGTGCTCGACACGACATCGACGCTCCCGGCCCCGCTCTCGTCTTGCGTCACGGAGCTCTCGGCCGCGGCCTCAGCGTCGACCTCCGCCTCGCATCCCAACAGCGCGAGCGTCATGAACGTCGCAAAACAACTGTGCATCATCACTCGTGTCCAAGCGTTCATTGGACAGCCCCCTGTGTCTCGTGATGGTGAGAGTATAGCGAACCCGAGGCAATCTGTGCAGCTTCTGTACGTTCCCGACACAAACTCCGTGCGGGGGGCACGTCAAAGACGCGGCCTAAAAGGTCGCTTTCCCGGTCGGCAGGTGCCGCGAGATCAGGACATGGAGCTCACGGGTCAGGGCGGCGAGATTTGTGGTCTCAATGGACTCCCACGCCTTGAGGACAGCGCGTCGATCAGAGCCTCCACGACCTCGAAGGGCCGCCCCCTCCACACGGTAGCTGTCTACGGGCTGGAGGGACGGGCACCGCCCCAGCTCCAGGGTCAGGGAGAGGTCACAGACGTGCTCGTCGGTGGGGCGTACGCATGAAGGCGGCGCGAAGGTCGCCTTGAGCCAATGGGTGTTGCCGGCCGCGCAATGGCGTGCGTCAGGCGACGCTGTCGCGATGGAGAGGCCGTTCAGGATCCCCGCCACCAGTCGCTCGACGCCGCGCGCGCGAGGCTCGGCTCCCGAATAGAGCTCCGCCGCCACCCCCAGCCGCAGAGAGCCGAGGAGCTCCTGCAGCCGGCGGTCCAGGGCGGCGATGCCGTCGCGCGCCTCCCCGATCTCGACCGTCAGCGGGGCACCCGACACCACCGCGTGCCGCTTCTTGACGCGCTCAAGGTCATGGAGGAGCTCTTTGGCGCGTTCGTGGGCTCGCAGCATGTCAGGGACCCGCCGCTCGTCGCCCGCACGGAGGCCCTCGATGGACTGCTTCTTGGCCTCGGCGACCAGAAACGCGGCCTCTCGCTCCAGCCCCGCGATCGCGATTTGCGTAGGTGACTCGCCGAGCAGCTGAGCGACGATCTCGTCGGCGTCTCGGCGCGCGATTCGAATCAGCGCATACGCTTGCGTGATCTCGCGCCCGGCCCCGTCGCCTGTAGGAATGCCGTACCGTTCCCAATATCGCTTGACCAGGGTCACGTGTCCCGGCGCCCCTACTTGAGCCTCCAACACGCGCTCGATGGCGCGGTTGAGCGTCTCCTTGGAGGTGTTGCTGTCGCGGTCCTCCATGAACATCGAGCTGGGATCGGCCTCGACGCCGAAGAACCGGTCGATGATGGGGCCGTAATAGAACCCTATGGCCTCCGCCACTGCGTCTTTCCGCGCCGCCCTTATGGCTCCCCGTGTCGTCGATCCGGCGCCGCGGCCAGACCACGTGAGGTGCACGTCATCCGAACGGGCTGGCGCGCCTACCCACGCAGGCCGCCTGGGCTCCGCTGCCTCCAGCAGGACCTCTTCTTCCAGAGGAGCGCTCGTGTGCGCGCAGCCGCCCAGGGCTGCCCAGGCGAGGCCTGCGCACAGGGCGACCCTTGCCCAAATCGATGGCGACACTCAGGGAGAGAAGATGTCGGGGTTGAGGCCGCTGCACTCCACAAAGTCCGACTTGCAGCCATTGCTCTCGATGCACGCCTCACACGCGGGGCTGGTCACACCGCTCATCATGGAGGACATGCAGGCCTCCATGCAGTGCTCTTGCAGGCACATGAGCTGGTTTGTGACGCATACGCTGCACTGCTGCGAGAAGCCGTAGTCGGACGAGAGCTTCTCAATGAAGCAGGCTTTGACCTCCTCGGCCGATGTCTGGCCGGGACCGCCAGCGGCCTCGTAGCAGGACATCCCAATCGCCATCTGTTCCTTGGCGACGTCGAAATCAGCGAGCACGGCCAGGTCCGAGTCATTCGTGCAGGCGCCCTCACCCACCACAACGTCCATTGCAGGGGCTGCGTCTGGGGTCGTGCCCCCTCCCGCGTCCTCGATGACCTCTTCTGAGCTCACATCCTCCTGGCTGGTGGTGGCGTCCAGGGCGCGCCCACCGTCGACCGGGACGTCTGCCGAGCTGACCCCGTCGATGCTAGCGCTGTCTCCTCCGGTCGTGTCTGACGCGGTGGGAGTCGCGTCCAGCTCTGGCGACGGGAGCTCTCCAGAGCTGGAGCTGCCGCTATCGGACTCACAGGCGAGCAGCAGGGTCACGCTCATCGCTGCCAATAGATACAATCGAGTTCCCTTCATGTGCTCCTCCTGGTTGCGGTCGCCTGCTCGGCTCAGCGCGCGTTCGATCGGAATCGGCCCTTCTTTTGCTCTCCGTCTTCCATGTCCGCTTGCTTCACAAAGTCTCGGAGGAACTTCACCCGCTTGTCCAGCGGCAGGTGCGTCTTGTCCTCATCCTTGGTGCCGTAGCTCTTGTGATTCGCGTCATGCAGCCGCTGGAACAGTCGCGCGAGCGCGTCGGCATCATAGCCCGCCGCGTAGGCAAAGACAGTGCCGAAGATATCGGCCTCTTTTTCGTGCTCTCGCGAGGCGCCCTGCTGAACCTTCTCGTAGTAGCTGTCCGCCAGGTTCTCGAGATCCTCAATCGTCTCGACCTTTCCTCCGGTCTCAACGACCGCCTCATCGAGCATGGCGAAGGCGTCATCTGCGCGCTTCTGGACCGCAGCGCGCTTGTAGCTGCTCAGGCCATGGAGTCGAACGATGTGACCGATCTCGTGCCCCAGGATCGCAGCCAGCTCGCTCTCATCCTCCATCTGGGCGATCAGCCCCTTGGTGATGAAGATGAATCCGCCGGGCGTCGCATAGGCGCCGATCTTTGAGGTCTTCAAAACGAAGACCCGGTAGTGAAGATCATCGCGCGGCGAGTGGCTTCCGACTCGCGCGGCCACCAGGTTCACGTACTCGTAAAGGTCGCCGCCCTTCACGACCCCCTGAGAGACCAGTCGCGAGGCGACCGCGCGCCCGATCGACTGCTCGAGCTCGACGTCGAGCGTGCCGGTCTCTGCGAGCTTGCCCAGGTATTGGACCGCCTGCTCGCCCCGGTCGGACTGCTCGTCCAGTGACCGGATAAACCGATCGTAGTCCTCACCAGAGAAGGCGACCTTGTCGAGCAAAGCAATGGCGTCGGCGTCGAGTCCGCGCTTCTCCGCGAACTTCGACGAGAAGGCGCCCTTCGTCGCCGTGACGACCACGGATTTCTCGACGTGAATCAGCGGCTTGGCCCCACGCAGCCCTCGCAGGCCGCGTTTGGCTCGACCCGAGCCCTCCCCTTGGAGAATGCCCGCCGCGATCCAGCCCTCCGAGGGGCCCTGCTTCTCACCTTCAGCCGGGAGCTTGATCTTCAGCCAGCTGCCCTTCGTCTCCACCTCATCTACGGTCATGCCTGTTCGAACCGTGCCCACCTTCTTATTAAAGGCTCCGGGCCCGGAGCGAACAGCGGAGTCACGGCTCACCTTTCGTTTGGAGGCGTCCGCGGGAGGCGCGAGCATGAGCAGGGCTGCGCCGAGCAGCCATGACAGTCGAGTGTAGGAGCGCATAGAGATCAACCCGTGGTTCGTCGCTATTTGGTCTTCAGCCGGACGGTGGCGTCGAAGTCATCGCCCGGTGGGCAGAGCATATACTCCTCACCCATATCCTTGTACATGCTCGCAGGAATATCATCCGGCCGGATCGAGAGCGCCTCGTCCGCCGCACGAACACACTCTTCGAATTTTCGGTTCCTAAAGCAATCCACAACGGTGGAATAGGCCTCGAGGAAGGCCTCGGGATAGATGGCGGGCTTGCCATTCTCACAAAGCGGCTCGAAGACGCGCACGCCATGCTGCTTGCCCTTCACGGCCACGGTCCCCACCTCTCGGATGCGCACCTTGTCCTGAACGTTCGCGGCCGTCGCTCCGTCGATGAGTATGGACGTGCCGAAGTGCTTGTTCGCGCCCTCCAGGCGCGCCGCCAGGTTCACCGTGTCGCCGATCGCCGTGTAGTTCACGCGCTGCTCGGAGCCAATGTTCCAAGGACGGCCGTGCCCGTGGCGATACCGATGCGGGTGGGCAACGGGGGCATGGACCGCGCACGCCACAGGTCCTGCATCGGGGCGAGCATCTCCTGGACCTCAAGGGCTGCCAGGACCGCCTCAAGCTCCTTGTTCTCCTGCGCTACGGGCGCGCCGAAGATCGCCATCACGGCGTCCCCGATGTACTTGTCGATGTAGCCCTCGCGCTGGAGGATCGGCTTGCCGACCTCGCTCAAATATTCGTTGAGCTGGGAGACAAGGGCCTCAGGCGTCAGGCTCTCCGAGATATCCGTGTAGCCCGCGATGTCGGAGAAGAAGACCGACATCTCACGGCGCTCCCCGCCGAGCTGCAGGGACGCTGGGTCGTCGAGGAGCTTCTTCACGACCGGGGCCGCGACATAGTTTCCGAAGAGCTCCTTGATGCGTTTTCGGTCCTGCCCCTCGGAGAAGTACTGCCACCCCAGGGAGAGAAGGCCGGCGACGAAGCCGCTGAGCACGGGGCCCGCTACCGGCATCGAGATGCGCTGCTCGCTCAGCAGAACGAGCGAGGTCACCCAATACAGCGTGAGAAGACCGAACGTGAAGAGGCTGCTCCAGCCGATCCCGGGTTTCGTCCACGTGAGCACGCCGATCAGGAAGGCGAGAGCCGCCATGAAGAGCGCGGTGTATGTGTCGCTCAGGGGCGTCAGCGGTCTAGCGCTCACGATGTTCTCAAGCGCTGTCGCGACGATCTCCACACCAGGGTATGGGCCGAATTCGCTCATCGGGGTGGGCTTGAGGTCCATCAGGCCAGGGGCGGTCGACCCGATGAGGACCGCCTTGCCTCGAAACCGTGAAAGGTCGAGATGAGGGGCCTCGCCGCTCTCCAGGCTCTGGAAGGCGATGAGCACGTCGTAGATAGGTGTGTAGCGGTAGGCGCCCTGCTTGCTCCCCATGGGGCCGCCCGGTCCATACCAGTTGAGGAGCATCCGGCCGTCATCGTCCATCGGCACGACGCGGTCGCCCACGTGCAGGCGCGAGCCCTCGTACCGGACCTCTGGTACCGGCTGCCCCTTGTCCGTGAGGTACGAGAGAGCTCCGGCGAGCCCTAGATACGGGACACAGCTCTTGCCGGTCCTGTAGGTTGGGGCCATGCGCCGCAGGTATCCGTCCTCGTCTGGGATGAAGTTCACGGTGCCGATCAGATGGGCGCCGTCGCTGATCTCGTTGACGGGAACGGACGGGTTTCGGCTCCTACCCAGAGCCGGGTCCTCAATACAGGCGCCCTCTCCAAGGTCAGGTAAGGCGCTGTGGGCCTTCCGCGTCTCTCGTTCATCATCCCTGAGCACGCCAGCGAACACCGTTCGGCCGTTGGCCTTCGCGGCTCTTCCCAGGTCCTCGTCGGACGTCCGCCCAGGAAACTCGGCCCGCTCCACGTCGTGCTCCAGATAGAGCATATCGAAGATGATCGTCTTCGCCCCGGCTCGCGTGAGGACCTCAACCAGCTGGCCCATAAACGATCTTGGCCAAGGCCAGCTGAAGTCGGTGAGCTCCGCCACGCGCTCAATACTGGCCTGGTCGATACCGATGATCTCGACGGGGCTCTCCGCCGCGCGCGGATCCGGGAACCACTGAAGGGCGGTGTCCTTCGCGGCCCAGTCGAGCGGCGCCAAGAGGCCCATCCAGAGAAACGCCAGGCCTGTTAGGAGCCCCCCGATACCACAGAGAACCCCGCGCCACTTCGGCGCCATCGTGTGCCAATCCACCATGGGCGCATTGTATCGTTAGAAACGCGCCTGTCAGCCCCTGTCGATGAACATCATCTCGCAGAGGGGCTTTTTCTGAAGACGCGGGACCTCGCAATCCTCGGCGGGCTGGCCTACGGGGATCAGCAGAAACGGTCTCTCATGGCTTGGCCTGCCCAGGATCTCGCGGAGAAACTCCATCGGAGACGGGGTGTGCGTCAGCGCCACCAGGCCAGCGTGGTGAATGGCGGAGAGCAGAAACCCAGCGGCGATCCCCACGGACTCCGTAACGTAGTAGTGCTGCTCGCCCTGCGAGCCCTTGGACGCCTTGAAGACCACGATGAGCCAAGGGGCCGTCTCAAGAAACGGCTTCTCTGGGGTCGTCTCGAATGGCTTGAGATCCTCAAGCCAACGCTCGGAGGCGCGCTCCGAGTAAAACAGTCGCTCTTCGGCCTCCGCGGCCTCGCGAATCGCCCGCTTCAGGCAGGGGTCTTGAACGCAGACGAACACCCACGGCTGCTTGTTGGCGCCGCTCGGGGCGCTCGCGGCCGTAGCCACGACAGAGCGAATGACCGACTCGCTTACGGGCTCTGACGAGAACTCACGGACGCTCCTGCGCGTCTCCATGAAGGTCCGGTAGGCCTCCGCATGGTCCTCGCGGCTGCCTTCGACCTGCGGGCCCTCATAGGGCTCGAAGTCGCGCTGAGCGCTCACGGTTGGCAGCCAGCGAACGGAACGTTCTCGCACTCCTGGGTAAGGGCGTCACAGCTGTCTGTTGTGCACGGGTCATTGTCGTCACACGGGTTCGGTGCGTACACACATCCGCCGCCCGGGCTCGAGTCGCAGGAGTCCAGCGTGCATGCGTTCCCATCATCACAGATCAGGTCGTCGAATACGCAGGCCCCCGCGAGCCCGGCCTCGGGGTCGCAGACACCCACGTGGCAGGGGTCGCCATCGTCGCATTCAATGGGCGTGTGCAGGCAGGCGCCGGTGCCGTTTCCACCTGCGGGGATTTCGCACGTGTCGATGGTGCAAGCGCTGTCGTTGCTGCACTCGAAGTCGAAGGCGCACGCGAGACCTGGGCATGGCTTGATGGCCTCGTGGGAGCAGCCGTTGTCCGGGTCGCAGAGGTCTTCGGAGCAGTCGTTCTGATCGTCGCAATCGATCTGCCCGCTGAAGTCACAGATGGCTGTTTCGTCGTCGCAGACATCGACCGTGCATACGTCGCCGTCCTCGCAGTCCGTGTCGGATGTGCACGGGACGCACAGAGGGTCGAGGGTGTTCACGCAGCCGTCTTCGCCCTCCTCCGCGTTTGGATCGCATGAGTCTACCGTGCATGGATCCAGGTCATCGCAGCCGAGGGCGCTCTCCTCGCATTGCCCATTGCTCGGGTTGCAGACGCTGAGCGTGCAGGCATCAGGACTCTCGCAGACCACGCCGTCGCACAGCCCGTCATCGCAGGCGGAAATGTAGATGTTCGAGCAGCCGATCTCAGGGGTGCAGTAGTCGTTCGTGCACGGGTCGTCATCATCGCAGTCGAGCGCCGGCCCATCCACGCAGAGCCCGGTCTCAGGGTCACAGGACTCCTCTCCATTGCACAGGTCTGTGTCGGCGCACTCGACGTCGTCAGGAGCGGTGCAGAACCCGGGGCCGTAACACTCCTCCACTCCATTGCATGGGTTGCCATCGCTGCACTCAATGGGCTCACCGTCCACGCACGCGTCGAGGTCGGGGTCGCAGATCTCAAACCCATTGCAGGCCTCTCCGTCGCTGCAGACGACCGGCGTGCCCGGCTCACAGTCGCCCGTCACGGGGTCGCACGTCTCCAGGCCGTTGCACTGAAGCCCGTCATCGCACTCTGTGGCTTCTCCGGGCAGGCACTCACCGGTCTCTACGTCGCACCCCTCGATACCGTTGCAGAGGTCTCCGTCGTCACAGTCGACGGGGTCGCCGGGCAGGCATTCGCCACTCTCCGGGTTGCAGGTCTCGACGCCGTTGCAGGGGTCGCTGTCGTCGCAGAGCAGGGGGTCGCCATTCACACACTGCCCGCTGATCGGATCGCAGGTGAGGGTTCCGTCGCACGGGTCCTCGTCGACGCACACGACCGAGGCGGTCCCTGCGCACGACCCGAAGGCGCAGGTGTCGTCACTGGTGCAGGCGTCCTGGTCGTCGCAGGGCGCCGCGTTGTTGGTGTGCACGCAGCCAAGCGTGGCCGAGCAATAGTCGTCCGTGCAGGGATCGTCGTCTTCACAGCTCCCGTCGGGGACCACGTAGGCGGTGCCCCCGTCAGCGCACTCGAACGCGCTCAAACCCACGCAGGCGTCTTCCGTGCAGATGACCGCCGGCGACGCCTCACAGAGACCGACCGTGCAGGCCTCTCCCGGCAGGCAGTCGTCGTCGGCGAGGCAGTCCACGCAGAGGCCGGTGGCCTCGTCGCAGAGGCCGCCCACCAGGGCGCAGTCGCCGACGTCTTCGCAGCCAAGCTCCGGGATGCACTGCTTGCCCGAGCAGGTGAGGCCCGCGATCCCGCAGTCGCTCGCCTGCAAGCACGGCACACAGGCGTTCGTGTCTGGATCGCAGACGCCCTCGTCGCACGCCGCCTCCAGCGACGGATCGCAGGGAGTCAGCGGCGCGTCGCATCCCGCGATCAGCGCTGAGGCGCACTGCCCCGTCACAAAGTCGCACATGTCCATGGCGCAGGCGTCCCCGGAGTCGCACTCCTTCACCTGGCCGGGCTGGCAGACGCCCTCCAGGCAGCTGTCGTTGAGCGTGCAGCCCTGCCCGTCCTCGCACAGGGTCCCCTCCGGATGGTTCAGGTGGGTACAGCCCCCCTCCTCCGGTACGCAGATGTCCAGGGTGCAAGAGTTCTCGTCCCCTGGGCAGGTCACGGGGAGGCCAGCGCAGGACCCCTCCGAACACGCGTCTTCCTCCGTGCATACGTCCGCGTCATCGCAGGGCGCGCCATCCTCTGCGGGCGCCTGGAAGCAGCCTGCTGTCGGATCGCAGGACGCGTCCGTGCAGGGGTCGTCGTCCTCAGAGCAGGTGACCGCTCCGCCGGTGCACACGCCCGCCGCGCAAGCGTCGTCCGTCGTGCAGACGGAGCTGTCGTCACAGGGGAAGCCCTCGTTCGCGGGCGCAAGCGCACACTCCGCTGCGCTCGGGCCGGCCGGAACGCAGACGCCAATCGCGCAGGTGTTGTTCAGGTTCGAGCAGTCGAGGGCCTCTCCCGGGATGCAGACGCCCTCCGCGCAGGTGTCTCCGACCGTACATGGGTCGCCGTCACCGTCGCACGGGAACCCGTCGGTCCACATGTCATCGTAGACACAGACCCCGGCCGTCACCATGCAGACCTCATCGGTACACGGGTTGTCGTCATCGCAGTCTTCGTCCGCCTCGCAATTGACGGTGATGGGCCCAGAGCTGGTGTCCTCTGTGGCGTCGCTCGGCGCATCGCTCTGTGCGTCCGAAGAGACCTCCGGTCCTCCATCGGCCCAGATGTCTTCAGCGCTTGAGCTATCCGTGACAGCGTCGACGTCCGTGAGCGCAGCGTCGCTCTCACCGTCGCCATCCAGCGCGGTGTCCATGGGCGTCAGCTCCGCGTCCCCTGAGCCTTGCGTGTCGCTGACATCGGACGGGCTCGGTCCTGAGGAGTCCAGCCCCGCGTCCACCAGCACGTCGGCGACCGCCACCGCGTCGGAGACGTCGCCAGTGGCGACATCGGGTGGCGGGGTCACGACGTCGTCGCCACCGAAGCAGTCGCACTGGGTGTAGCCCAGGGTGCTCGGGAGGCACTGGCGCGTGCCATTGAGGCCTCCGTCACACTGGCAGAGCTCCTCTTCACCCGCCTCGCAGATGGCGGCGTTCTCCTCCGCGGCCTCCCCACAGCCGGCGATCGGGAGCGCGGTTATCAGGGCGACGAGGAACGCAAATTTCAAACGGCTCATCTCAACCTCATGACCGTCCTGGGGATCCGAGAACGGGCTTCTACGGTACCTGAAAGCCGCCTCGCGTAACACGCGACCGCCCCTGATCCTGTCTTTTGGGCTTGTACACGCGCGCGCGCCAATGTTTGGATGCCGCCGCAACGCAGTCAGGAGCGCGCTCATGGAGAACTTGGGTCCCTTCGATTCGCTGGAGTCCACCGACCGTTTCGTCGACCGGCATGTAGGCCCGCGGCCTGAAGAGGTTGAGGCGATGCTGAACGCCGTGGGCGCTGAATCGCTCGCGACCTTGATGGATGAAGCCATCCCGGCGGCCATTCGCAGGGCTGAGCCTTTCCGCTTGGAGCCGGCGCTGTCTGAGGCTGGCCTCGCCGCTCGCGCCAGCGAGCTGGCATCCATGAATCAGCCTCCTCGCTCCTTCATCGGCATGGGGTACCACGGCACGGTCACCCCAGCGGTGATCCAGCGGAACATCCTGGAGAACCCG
>CALCNF010000314.1 GCA_937897815.1 uncultured Pseudomonadota bacterium
GGGTCACGAGCCCCAATAACCCGTGCATGGGCTGCAACCCGAGCCAGGCCACCGAGGTGTTCACGGCGAACATCCAGGGGACCCCGTGTGATGACGAGAACGTGTGCACGACCGGGGACGTCTGTGACGCCAACGGGCAGTGCTTCGGGCCCGGGGCGCTGTCGTGCGATGACAAGCTCTCGTGCACCGATGACTCCTGTGACCCGGCCGTGGAGGGCGGGTGCGTGAACGCCCTGGACGCCGGCGCGTGCGTCATCGCGAATCAGTGCTGGTCTCAGGGGGACACGAAGCCGGGTGGCGATCTGTGTCTCGGCTGTTTTCCAGAGGCGGACACCTACGGCTGGAGCTTCGCAGACGACGGAGCGTCCTGTGATGACGGCGAGCTGTGCACCGTGAGCGAGACCTGCGGGGCGGGCGTGTGCCAAACGGGCGTGCCGAAGAGCTGCGCTGACGGGCTGACCTGCACGACGGACACCTGCGATGGGTCGACTGGAGGCTGCGAGTCGATCCTCGACGAGGGCTCGTGTCTGATCGATGGAGCGTGTCGGACCGCGGGAGCGCTCTCGGAGATCGGTGGGTGCATGACCTGCGATCCCAGCCAGCTCGTCGACGGATGGGTGCCTCTGGATGACGGGACCGGCTGCTCGGATCAAAACCCCTGCACCCTTGAGGACAGCTGCGCTGAGGGGATCTGTCTGGCGGGATCGCCCAAGGACTGCGCGGACGCCTACGCCTGCACGGTCGACTCCTGCGACGAGGTCACCGGGGCGTGCAAGAGCGCGCTCGATGGGGGGCACTGCCTGGTCGAGGAGACCTGCGTCGTGGCCGGGGCGCTGTCGCCACAGAACACGTGTCTGGCCTGTCAGCCGGCGACCTCGGACACGGCCTACACCCTTCGGGCCGCGGGCTCGCCTTGTGATGACTCCGATGTCTGCACCTTAAATGACGCCTGTGATGGCTCAGGTGGGTGCTCAGGCGGGCAGGCCCAGGTCTGTGATGACGGTCTCGCGTGTACGACCGAGACCTGCGTCTCCGAGGGCGATGCGGGCTGCGTGTCGACGCTCGATTCGGGCTCTTGTGTCATCGACGCGGCCTGCGTGGCGGCCGGCGAGACGTCTGTTCCCGGCGGGTGTCTGTCCTGCGATCCGGACGCCTCGATCGAGAGCTGGACGGCGTCGAGCTGTGATGATGGGCTCGCCTGCACGAGCGATCTTTGCGTGGCGGAGTCGGGCACCTGTGATCATGAGCTCGCGGCGGACTCATGTCTGATCGCGGGGGTCTGCTACGGGGATGAGGAGACTCGACCGGAGAACGCGTGCGAGGTCTGCGCGCCGACCTTCAAGGCCGATGGCTGGACACCCGACTGGGGAACGGTGTGCCATCCCTATCCGGGCGGTGAGGCCGTGTGCGACGCGGGCGTTTGCCAATTTAGCTGTCCAGAGCCCTTGGCCGATTGCGACGCCAATCTGGATAACGGATGTGAGACCGATCTCTCGACCGATCTGCTGCACTGCGGAGCGTGCGCGAACCTGTGTACAGGGGGTATGGCGTGCGTGGACGGGCAGTGCACAGCCGACTGTGGAGCGCTCAGCAAATGCGGACCCTATTGCGTCGACAAGGAGACCTCGCTGGCTCACTGCGGTGAGTGCGGCTACGAGTGTACTTTCCTGAACGCCCAGGCCGTCTGTGCGGAAGGGGAGTGCAGCATGGGCGGCTGCGCCAGCGGGTTCGTCGACCTCAACGGCATCGAAGACGACGGCTGCGAATGTGAGTACACGGGCGCGGAGATCTGCGACGGGGTCGATAACGACTGCGACGGGGAGGTGGACAACGTCCTCGAGGAGGTCGTCCTCGCCGACCCCATGAACTGTGGTGGCTGCGGTGAGGTCTGTCTTCCCAGTCAGGAAAACAAGCTCGGCTCCTGTTCGGCGGGCGTGTGTTCAGAGGACTTCTGTTCGCCGGACACCTGGAACCTCGACGGGTCGCCCGACAACGGCTGTGAGTATGGCTGCTCCTACAGCGGTGGGGTGGAGCTATGCGACGGTCTCGACAACGACTGTGACGGCCTGATCGATAATGACTTTGATCTGCTCACGGACACGGAACACTGTGGCGAATGCGGGGCCGTATGCGAGGCCTCTGCGCTGGCTCCCGGGGTGCCCGACGCCGTGGCCGCCTGGACGTGCGTCACGGGCGCCTGTTTCGTTCAAAAATGCGAGGTCGGCTGGGTCGATAAAGACATGGACCCGACGAACGGCTGTGAGCACGCGTTCGCGCCCGAGGGGGTCTTCCATGTCCACTGGCTCAATGGGAACGACTTCTCCGCGGATGGGTCGGCTGACTATCCGTTTCAGACCATTCAGGGCGCGCTCGATAACATCACATCACCGGATTGGACGGTCCTCATTGGTGAGGGCGTGTATGGCGGCGGCGTCGTGATCCCGGAGGCGCTCGAGGGACTCAAGCTCACCGGCGCCGGCATGGATGTGACGTTCGTCGAGAGCCTCGATGTGGACACGGGGATCACGATTGAGGCCCACGGAGTGACCCTCTCAGACTTCCTGATCACCGGCGGCGATGTGGGGATCTTCGCCCACGGCCAAGCGGACGCCCCGATCACCGGTCTCGTCCTCGAGCGCCTGGTGCTCGATGGCATCGAGAACCCCACCATCCAATGCTACGAGTGTTATCACGGGGATGGAGGAGAGGATGGCGGCTGCACCTCGAATGGAGCGAACAAGCAGTGCTTCTTGAGCGACACCATCGGGATTGATCTGGCGTACACCCAGGGCGCACAGGTGAGCTTGGTGACGTTCTTGTCCATCGAGGGGGCTCGCGCCCCTGGGTCCTCTTTTTGGTACTTCCTGTCGGGGCGCCCGGCCATCGGGCTTCAGGTGAGCGACTCGACCGGCTTGACCGTCTCCGCCAATCAGATCACGGGTCCGCTCAAGGGTGGCTTGGGCCAAAAGAAGCAAAACAATCGGTCGGCTCCGAGCGGCGCGAGCATCGGCATGCTCTTCAGGAACGTTCAGGACTCCCTGGTGAGCGGGAACCTGATCGCTGACCTCACGGGAGCCGTGGGTAAGTCGGCGGGAAGCACCAACTGGGGTGCCGCCTGGCCGGCCAATGGAGGAGACGTCATCGGCGTGCTGATCGAGGGGGACTCCGAGGGACTCGTCTTGACCGGAAATACGTCTCAGAACCTCGAAGGAGGCGCCGGTGGAGCGGGATACAACGGCATCACGGGTGGAGTCGCCATCGGTGTGAAGATGCAGACAGGCGCCCAGGGCGCGACGCTGACCTCGAACACCTTTGAGGACCTCAAGGGAGGTCTTCACTCGGGAGATGGCGGTCGAAACGTGGCCTACGGTGTGTGGTTTGCCGACGACAGTCTGGCCCACGACATCGACGACACGAACGTCCATGAGGGCGACCCCATCGTCTATGTGTACGGCGCCGACGGGCTCGTCTTAGAAGACCTGCAGCTCACCGGCCCCGGCAACCCCACCAACCTGGGCAAGCTCGCCATCGTCGCCTCCCAAAACGTCACGGTGGCCGGCGGTGAGTTCGCCCATCAGCGCGGACCCGAGGGTCTGTCGTGCGGCTCGCAGGGGGCCGCGACCTCAGGCGGTCGAGCTGTCGGTATCTTGCTTCGAGATTGCGAGGGCTGCGTGGTCCAGGGCGCCACCGTGCATCACATCGAGGGAGGGCGTGGAGGCAGCGGTCATACGACCTACTCGCAATGCTGTGGCGGCTATACTGGTTCTCAGGGGCCTGGTAGCGGTGGGTGGGCCGCCGGCATCGCTCTGGAGGGCGCGACCACCGTGGGCGGCACCTTGAGCGGCAACGTGCTTCATGATCTCGACGGCGGTTCGGAGCCTCACTGCGGCTCTGATGTGTGCATCTTCGCCACGGAGTTTCGTCAGGGCGCGATGGGCGTGTACGTGGCCGAAGAGGCCAAAGAGAACACCATCGATGAGACGAACCTCTTCGATGAACAGCCGATCCTGTATCGCTATGGCGCCGAGGAGGTGGTCTTCGAGGGCTACACCATCGATCGGAAGGATCAGGGGACGAACTGGGGACAGGTCGCCATCTTTGAGAGCGCGAACGTGACCCTTCGCGACATGGAGATCAGCGGAGTGATGGGGATCCAGGGGACGGATGTGGGTTGGAACACCCCGGCTGTTCAGATCGTGGGCGCCCAGAGCTGTGTTCTGGAGCACCTCAGGATTCACGACGTGGAGGCCGGAAAAGGCCAGTCGGCCGGGAAGTGTAATGGAGGGGTAGCGGGCGGCCTGGTCGCCGGCCTGTACCTGAAACAGGTCTCGGGTCTGGACGCTAGGAACCTGCTGATTCACGATCTCAGGGGCGGCGCGTCCGGCAACTCAGATTGCGTCAACATGGGACCCGGAGGAGGGGCCTACGGGATCCTGGCGGAGGCGGTTGACGGCTCGATCCAGCACCTGACGGTCACCGATATTGAGGGCGGCGCGGGAGCGACGCAGCAGGCGACCGAGTCTTTCTACCTGGGCGCGCAGAGCGAGGGCCAGGTCGTGATCTTGCGCAACTCGATCCTCACCGGCGCGACCAGCACCTGTCTCAGGAACCTGGAGACCAACCCAGCGGGAGTCTTTCAGGTTTACAACACGGGCGTTCACGTCTGCGGAGTCGACTTCACGACCTGGTCGATGAACGTCGCCATGGTCAGCGGCAACCTGTTCGTCGATCCCCTGTTTATGAGCCCATCGGAGAACGACTACAGGTTGAGCTCCGCCTCGCCTCATATCGACGCGGGTTTCCCCGATGAAGGCCTATGTCAGGGGTACGCCAACGAGCCCTCACCGAACGGCTGCGCCCCGAATATGGGCTATTACGGCAACACCGAGGACGCCATGGCCAAGTCGGGCGCCCAGCACTGCGAGTGCGTAGACGAGGCGCCCATCGACGCGCCTGACGGGGGCTAGCGGGCCGTCTTTAGGGTCCGGCTTGGTCTTGTCGGGCGCTCTTTATGGTCCGGCGCTTTTGCGCCTCAAGCGGCGCGCTCTGGCGCGCCGGGCGCCGCGTTGCGTCGCCTTCGGTCGCTTGGGTCGGTCCCTGGAGCGCGAGGCGCTCCGAGGCCTCGCCTCGCTCCCGGGGGCTGGGCTCCTGGCGCTTCGCTTGGTCGCTACGCCCCTGTGGAGCATCACCCGGCGCGTAGCGGGGCGGCGGTCGCCGCCCACGCCCAGCGCCCCGTGGGCTCCGAGAGGGGCCAAAGCGGTCAGCCGCAGGCGACCGCGCCCGAACGGCTCCCACGGAGGCGACGCACGGCGGCGCCCGCTGGCGAAGCCGAGAGCCGCAGGCGCGCGCCAGCGCTTGAGGCGCAAAAGCGCCGGACCCTCACCCGCGCGTCGCCGCCACCAGCGCCGCGGCCTTGTGCTCCGTCTCGGTCCACTCACGGGCCGGGTCCGAGTCGGCGACGATGCCGCCGCCGGTCTGGTAGTAGAGCTTGCCGCCGGCGGCCACGCAGGTCCGAATCAGGATGTTGAAGGTGGCGCAGCCGGTTCGGTGATCGATCAGGCCAAAGGAGCCGGTGTAGAAGCCGCGCCGTAGACCCTCGATCTCCTCGATGGCCGACTGGGCGGCGATCTTCGGGGCGCCGGTGATGGAGCCTCCTGGAAACAGGGCCAGGATCAGGTCGGCCAGGTTCGTCTTCACGTCGACGGTCGAGGAGACCTCGCTCACGAGGTGGTGGACCGTCGGGAGGCTCTGAAGGCCGAAGAGATCTTTGACCTCGACGCTGCCGGCCTCGGAGACGCGGCCCAGGTCGTTTCGCACCAGGTCGACGATCATCAGGTGCTCGGCGCGCTCCTTCTCGTCGAGCTGGAGCTCGGCGGCCTGGAGTCGATCCTTGGCCCCATCGGCTCTCGGCCGGGTCCCCTTGATGGGGTAGGAGGCGGCGCGTCGGTTCTTCGCGTCGAAGTCCAGGAGACACTCCGGAGAGACCGAGGCCAGCCACAGGGTCTCGTCGAGGCGCCACAGGGCGCCCAGCGCCGGGGGGCTTACCCCACGAAGCCGCGCGTAGAGCTCTCCGGTCTGACTCGGGTCGAACTCGGCCTCCAGGCGCCTGGAGAGGTTGGCCTGGTAGAGGTCGCCTCGGGCGATGCCGTCTTTGAGGCGCTCGATGCCCGCTCGGTGTTGGTCCTCGCTCGTGCGGCTCTTGAGCGTGAGCTCATCGAGGCCCGGGCGCGCGGCGTCGCCTCGCGCGATGGCCGTGAGCAGCGGCAGGCCTGCGCCGCGCCGGGTCTCGACGTAGCGCCAGGGGCCCGACTCGCTCTCGGCCTCGAGCCAGGCGTCGTAGTGCACCAGCACGACGTCCGGCAGCCGCGGGGACTCCCGGGCGCTCTCCGGGAGCGTCTCCAGGTTGCGCCCAGCGTCGTAGGACAGGAGCACGGCCGTGAGTCCGTTTCCCGCCTCAAGGCGTCGCTGAAGCCAGCTATTGAGGCCCCCAGGGGGCAGATCCTCAACGCGGATGTGATCCACCCGGGAGGGATAGGCGGCCAAGCGGTGGGCGCTCGACGCGTAGCCCGCCGGTCCGGCCGCGGGCCCTGACCCGCCGTCCGCCCACAGGGGAAAGCCGTGCGACTCGGGGGCGCCCGCAAAGATTCGATCGGCGAGGTGCTGGGCCTCGCCTCGCAGGAACAGGGTGCTCAGGCGTCTTCAGTGACGAGCGATTCGATCTCGGCCTCGATGGCCTCGACCTCGTCTGCGGCGTCGGCGGGGGGCAGGGCGGCCGGCTCGGAGGCCATGCCCATCCTCGCCTTCAGGGCGGCCAGGGCGTCGTCCTGGTTGGCTTCCAGCGCGTCGAGCTGGCTCTCGAGCGCCACGTCGACCCCGGAGAGCTCCATGGCGGCCTCGGCCTCGGCCTCCATCTGATCGATCTTGTGCTCCATGCGCGCGAAGGTGTCGAAGGCGCCGTTGTCGTTCAGGCCCGCCATCGTGTCCTGAATCTTCTGCTGGGCCTCGGCCCGCTTCTGGCGCGCGATGAGCAGGTTCTTCTTCCGGCTCGCCTCACCGATCTTGTTGTTGAGCATCGTCAGGGCTTCTTTGAGCTGGGCGGCGGCCTTCTCCTGGGACTGCCACTGGGCCTGATACTGCTCGGCGATCTGGTCGTGCTCGGACTTGCGCTGCAGGGACTCGCGGGCCAGATCGTCGCGACCGGAGCGGACGGCCGTCATGGCCTTCTTTTCCCACTCTTTGGCCTTCTCGGTCTCCCGCTCGAAGGTCCGCTTGAGTCGCTTCTCATCGGCGATAGCCACGGCGACCTGCTTGCGGGCCTCGAGGAACTGAGATCGCATGTCGATGATCAGCTGCTCGAGGATCTTCTCGGGATCCTCCGCGCCGCTGATCAGGTCGTTGATGTTGGATTTGATGAGGGTGGCGATGCGTTCAAAGATGCTCATGGTTCTTCGCTCCGATCAGGCGGGAAGGTATCCGCGCAGCTCCTGGTAGTGTTCGGAGATGGCGAGGCTGAGGCCGTCGACGGCGGCCTGGAGTTCATTGGCGTCCAGGTTCTCGGTCTGGAGCGTCTCGGTGATGACGATGGCCTGGCTCTCAAGGGCGTAGGCGCCCGCCACCATGTCCGTGGCGTTCAGCTGGAGGAGTCGCTCGTAGAGCTTGCCTCGCTGGGAGGCGTCGGCCGGGGTGTCCATGAGCTTCACGCGGAAGACGACCACGGGCGGCGCGAACTGGATCACGACGTTGTCGAGATGGTCGCTCTCGCTGTGGACGACCCAGGTGCCTCCGGCGTGGGATTCGTAGTCCAGGCCGCTGCTCATGAGCAGGCCTTCGAGTTCATGCGCGTCTGTCACGACACCCCTCCTGTCCCGGTCGGGACCATCGAGCCGGTTGAATACGGCCACGATTCGGGGTAGCAAGGCACCCGGTCGCCGTCAAGGTCACCGCCCCATAGGGGCGCCCTGAAATTCGGCGGTCCCACCCAGGAGAACCCACGTGCTTCGGTCGCTCATTCTCGCGCTCTTCCTCGCTTTGACGCTCCCTCTGGGCGCCTGTCAGTCCACGATCGAGCTCGAGAACGCCGCGCCGCGCGTCACGTTTTTCGCCGCCGCGCCCGCCGTCGACGGCGTCGTGGACCTCACGGTCTGGATCTCGGATCTGGATGGAGATCCCGTCGATCTCGAGGTGAGCTGGGCGGTCGAGGGCGAGTCGCCCCAGGTGGCCGCCTGGGCTCCGGGAGGCCACGGCACAAACGGCCTGACGACCGAGCAGGGGCGCTTTGATCCGGCCGGCGCTGCCCATCTCCTTCGTTGGGACGTGAGCGAGATGGACGCGAGCGCTTCCGTTCGCTTCACCTTCGCTCCCCACGACGGAGAGGACGCGGGTCTCGAGGTCGTGACCCCGGCCTTCGTCCCCGCCGATGGCATCGACGGAGCGGTCGGCGTCGAGTAGGCCGGTTTAGAGACCCAGGCGGGGCGCGAGCTCCTCGAGCAGGGCGTCATAGGCCTTCGCGCCCGTGCACGAGGCGTCGTGCCGGAGGATCGGTTGGCCGTCCATCTGGGCCTGGGCGAGTCGGGTGTTCACCGGGATCACCGTGTCGAGGAGCATGGAGGCGTAGCGGCCTCGAAGGGCGTCCTCGATCCGGCCGTTCATCTTCTGGTTTCGAAGATCGACCCGTGTGCGGAGCATCCCGAGCACGGGCAGCTCATGTCCGAAGGTGTCATCGAGGGCGTCGAGGGTCTCGACGATGTCGTCGACCCCCTCAAGGGCCAGGATGCTCATGTCACAGGGGATGAGCGCCCAGTCCGCGGCCATCATGGCGTTGACGGTCAGGGTGCCCAGGTTCGGGGGGCAGTCGAGGATGATGTAGTCGTAGTGGGTCTTGGCCACCTTGAGCGCCGAGCGCAGGAGCAGCTCCTTGCCCAGCTTCGAGGACATGGCGTCCTCGGCGGCGCCCAGGTCCTTGTCCGAAGGCGTGATCCACAGTCCGGGGATCGCCGTGGCGAGGGCCGCCTCCTGGATGTCTCGTCGCTTGCCCAGGAGGATGTCTCCGACGGTCTCCGAGGTGACGCCTCGGAGCTCGCTGTGGAGCGCCGAGCCGCAGTGGCCCTGACCGTCCATGTCCACGAGGAGGACCTTCTTGTGGTTGCGAATCGCGAGGCCCGCGGCCAAGTTCACGGCCGTGGTCGTCTTGCCGACGCCGCCCTTTCGCGTGCACACGGCGATGGTCTGGGCTCGGTGCAGGCCCGGCTCCGGGCGGGTCGCGGCTCGCGCGACGGCGCGAAGCGTCTCTCCGATTAGGCTCGTCATGGCGGTCTCCTCCCTCGATGACGTGTGTCTTGAGGGTCGGTCCGTGGGGTGGGAGCGTCAAAAAAACGGGCCCCTCGCGATCGGGCGGGATCCCTGGCGCGAGCGCTTGTCCCCCCGCGCGAGCCCCAGCGCGCGAGGGGGCAAGCGCACGGGATTCTTGCCGGCTCCACGTGCGTTGATACACTGCCTCGGTCGGAGGAGTTGTCGGGAAACATGCGTCTTCGTGAGACCAGAGCCGTTTCGCTCGCCCTCGCCCTGTTTTGGGTGGTGGGGCTCGTGGGTTGCGATAAGTCCGCCTCCAAGCCGTCTGGCGAGGCGCGCCCGGCCGCCGAGGCCGCGAAGGAGCCCGAGCCTGAGCCCGTGGGCACCGACAAGCTCGTCGCCCGGATTCAGGCCTTCCTCGAGGCGTGGAAGGAGCGGGAGACCGCCTTCATCAACGGCTATGAGAAGGGCTTCAAGGACACTCTGGCCGCGCCCGGATGGTTCAAGAAGCTCTCGACCCGGGTTTATGAGGAGCGCCGCTTTAGCCTGATCTTCAGCGACGGCCGCGCCCTGCGGCCGAACGCCCAGGTCCTGCGAGAGGCCGTCGAGGCCGTCGCGAGCCACGGTCTCGATTCCAAGCCCTACGACCTGGAGGCCCTCGGGGAGCTGTTCACGAACCTCGACGCTCTTCGGGAGGCCTACGACACCTCGGTGAAGCCGCCCGAGAGCGAGAGCGAGGCCAAGCTGTGGAAGACCATGGAGTCGATCCGCGAGAGCCTTGCCATCGATCCTGCGGCCATGGCCGTGAAGCTCGAGGAGGCGGGGCTCGATGACGATGACGTGCCCCTGGTCGACCTGGCTGAGCAGCGCCTCGATGGGGTCTTCGCCGCCAAGGCGAAGCTGAACCAGGGGCTCGTGGACGCGGACATCTCGTTGCTTCAGCGATGGTTTCGTTACGCCTATGACATGCGGTTCTCCCGGCGCGCTCACCCCTTCATGGCGGACAAGAGCGACGGCGATGGGGTGACGCGCACCCAGGAGGCCCTGTTTGAGGCCTACACGACCATGGACTTCGAGAAGCTCGAGGAGAGCCTCGCGACCCTGATCCCCGGCCACCCCGAGTATCCGAAGATGATCGAGGGCTTGAAGTTCTACCTGGAGCTCGCGGCGCTCGAGGAGCCCCAGGTGGCGCTGGAGCGCAAGGCCGAGCGCCTGAAGAGGGGCTCGAAGGGCGAGCACGTCGAGGCGCTTCAGGGTCGCCTGATCCAGGAGGGCTATCTCGAGGGCGAGGTGGACGGCCAGTACGGAGCGGGCCTGGAGACCGCCGTGAAGCTCTACCAGCAGACCCATCAGCTCAAGGAGACCGGGGAGATGAACCGGTCGACGCGCTCCTCCATGAACAAAGACTACGCCGCCCGCGCGGAGCAGGTGCGGTTGGCCCTGCGGCGTCATCGGGAGAGCGAGCTTCATCAGGGCGAGCAGCGCTTTGGAGACTTCCCGGTCCACGCACGGGTGAACATCCCGGCCTTTGAGACGGTCTTCTTTCGCGACGGAGTCGAGGCGCGTCGTCACAAGATCGTGGTCGGGCTCAACGACGTGAGCATGGACGAGCGGACGGGCCACAAGGGCTACTTCAACCGCACGAGGATGTTCAGCGAGACCATCAAGACCGTGGTGCTCAATCCCACCTGGCGGGTCACGCCCCGGATCAAGGACGAGCTGGACCTGAACCTCATGGAGGAGCCGGACTTCTATGAGAAGAACAACTACGAGGTGAAGACCCTCGATGACGGCACCGAGCAGGTGATGCAGCTGCCGGGACCGAACAACGCCCTGGGTCTCGTGAAGTTCCTCTTCCCCAACCGCTTCTCCATCTACATGCACGACACGCCGAAGAAGGGGAAGTTCAACACCCACATCCGCACCGGAAGCCACGGGTGCATGCGGGTTCATAACGCCCTCGATCTCGCCAAGTGGATGCTCACCGAGGTCGAGGCGCACACGCCCGAGCGCTTCGATGAGATCCTCGAGAGCCGCGAGACCTACGGGATCGCCCTCAAGACGAAGATCCCGCTCACCATCGACTACAACGTGGTCGGCGTTCATGAGTCCGGTCGCATGATGTTCTACTCGGACGTCTACCGCTATGACCGCGATCTGGCCTCGGGCGTCACGCCCTATCCACCGCTCAAGGAGTCCTGGCTCGAGCAGGCGGTCCTGGTCGAGTGAGCGAGGACGCGCCGTCACCCGAGGGGCTTGAGGGCTTCGAGTTCGTGATCGAGGCGGACGGCTCGGTCACGTTCATCGACTTCCCGCCCGAGCTCCTCGATGTGGCCCTGGCGCTCAACCCCGATGATCCCCTGGTCTGCGAGCGGGTCGCCCTGCTCGAGTCCGCGAAGTCGGAAGGGTAGGCGGCTCTAGACCCCGGCGAGCCGGGCACCGTAGGTAGCCAGCCCCTGCAGATCACAGATGTCCCGCTCGAAGCGCGGCACCGTGAGCAGCGGCGGACCCTCCGGAGCCAGGGTGCGCTCGATGATCGTCAGGCGCTCCTGGTCGACCCTGGCGTCCGCTCGAGCGCGCTCCACCGCGCGCTCCGCGCCCAGGGCGAGCTCCTGGGCCAGGGCCTCAGGGGTCTCGGCCTCGACCAGGGCGGCCTCGAGCCGAGCGATGTCCACCGTTGGGGCCTGATCGAGGGCGACGCGGTTCGCGATGAACGCCTCGACGTTCAGGTCGAGCGCGCGAAGGCGCTCGTAGAGAAAGAGCCCCTCGCGCATGGCCACGCTCCGGGTCGAGGAGACGATGGCGAAGGCCGTCTCGTCGCTTCGCAGCATGGAGGTCACCTTGTGGGCGCGGCTCTGGAAGCCGTCGTACATCTCCTGGAAGGCGTCTACGAAGTCCACGAGGCGCAAGAAGACCTCGGCGCCGATGAAGCGGTTCATGACCTCGAGGAGCGCGTTGTCGAACTGGAAGAGGCCCAGGCCCAGGCGGCTCGCCCGGGCGAAGCCGGACAAGACGAGCTTGAACGAGCCCACCTGAAGAAACTCCGTGAGACGGTCGGGGGCCGTGATGAAGTCCAGGGCGTGCGCGGTCGGCGGCGTGTCGAGCACGATGAGGTCGAACTCATCGGTCTGGTCGAGGGCGTACAGGGCCTCCATGGCCATGTACTCCTGGCTCCCGGCCAGGGAGGTGGAGGCCTCGGCATAGAAGGGGTTGTCCATGATGCGCCGTCGGACGCCCTCGTCGGGGGCGTGGCGCTGGACCACCGAGTCAAAGGTCTGTTGGACGTCGAGCATCATGGCGTGGAGGGCGCCGCTCCCGAGGGGGATCTGGGCCGCGGCGAAGGCCGCAGGCGGGACCCTCGTCGGGGTGCTCGCCGCGCCGTCGAGGCCCAGGCTGTTCATGAGCCGGCGGGCCGGGTCGACCGTGAGCACGAGGACGTTGCGCCCGCGCCGGGCCGCCTCCATGGCCATGGCCGCCGCGGTGGTGGTCTTGCCGACCCCGCCAGGGCCGACGACGACCACGACTCGGCGCTCGTCCAGGCATGTGTTCAGCGTCGTCATGAGGCCTCGATTCTCCGAGGCCCCCTCGGCGCCGTCAACCGGGCGCGGGCTTGGAGAGATCCGGCTTGCCCAATCTGGGGTATCCCTCGAAGTGGACGGTCTTCAGGGTCAGGCCCCGGGCGGGCGCGGTGATCCCGGCGTCCGAGCGCTCCTGACTCTCCAGGGCGTGGATCACGCTCTCGGGGGCGCGTCGACCCTCGCCGACCTCGACCAGAGTGCCGGCCAGGATGCGGACCATGTTGCGCAAGAAGGCGTTGCCAGTGACCGTGATCACCACGATAGGCGAGCCCGCCTCCTGGGTGATGTCCACGGCGTACATACGACGCTCGGCCGTGTGGGAGGTGCACCCGCGGGCACGGAACGCGCCGAAACGATGAACACCCAGGAGGTGCTGGGCGGCCTCGTTCATGCGGTCGAGATCCATGTCGTTGCGCATGTACCAGGTGTTCCAGTGATGGTGGGGCAGTCGGGTCTCGCCCACTTGAAGCCGGTACTGGTAGGTCTTGGCCACGGCGTTGTACCGGGCGTCAAAGCTCTCCTCGACCTCGGTGACCGCGACGATGGCCAGGTCATCGGACAGGTTCGCGTTCAGGCCCCTTCGAAAGCCCTCGATGGGGATGACGCTCTCGGTCTTGAAGTTGGCCGCGTGGGCCTCGGCGTGCACGCCCTTGTCGGTCCGAGAGGCACCTGAGAGCTGGACCTCGTGCTGGACCATGGTCTCGATGGCGCGCCGCACGTCCTCCTGGACCGTCCGGGGACCGTCTTGCTCCTGCCAGCCCGAGAACCCTGTCCCGTCGAACTGGATGTGCAGGAGGAGGTTGCGCACTAGAACTCGAACATGAGCCCGAAGGAGAGGTGGTCGCTCGACAACTCCATGGACTCGTCCGAGCCGAAGTCGTTGACCTCGCTCGTGGTGTACTCAGCGAAGAGGTAGCTGTTGTTCACGCCGCTCTCGGTGTCGAACTCCGCGGCCATCTCCGCGTCGAAGAAGTCCAGGTGGAGCTGGACACCGGCCGAGGCGAACCAGCCCATGGTGCCGCCGGCGCCCGTGTGGCCCTCGCCGTCGAGGCCCCAGGAGTTGGCGACCTCGCCGCGGCCGTTGAAGACCCACCACAGGGTGTAGTTCAGCCCGGCCTTTCCGTAGGGGACGATCGGGATGTCGACGCGGTTCTGCAGCACGTCGAAGCGGTAGACCACGCTCGCCGTCAGGGGGAGCAGGTGGAGCTCGGTGGTGTCGCTCGACGCCGTGCCGTCTTCCAGCTGGGCCTTGCCGCTCACCGAGCCGTACCGGGCGCCCACGCCCACAGCCAGGGAGCCGAAGCCCTGCCAGAGCTGGCGGTCGGTGTGGAAGCCAAAGAGCAGGGGGCTCTCCTGACCAAAGACATCCGCGTAGGGCGTGGTGTTGGTGAACTGCTCATCGATGGCCGGCTCGTAGGAGCCCACGTGGAACTCGAACATGGAGCTCTTCGACGTCTCCGCCAGGGCCTGGGGAGCGCTCCAGCACAGGAGCGCGACGACGGTGAACCAGACGGTGCGCCTCATGCCGTCACCTCCGTGGGCAGCAGCGGTCGTTGTCGAGACCCGTTGGCGCGCCACAGGAGCGCCATGAGGCCCAGCAGAAGCCAGAACCCAAGGGGGTTGGCCCCGGTGGTCCACTGGGCCAACCAGACCAGGGGAACGAGGAGGACCCGGGCGACGAAGCGCGCCGTGGGCGAGGGGGCGATGAACGCGGCGGCGAAGCGCCCCCAGCGGTAGTAGCTGGCGACGAAGCTCTGGCCGACGGCCGTGGGCATCAGGACCTGGTCACGGAAGGAGCGCAGCGCGTTGAGGTGGGTGGCCATGGGGTGGCCCCAGGCGGCGGTCGCGATGAAGCAGTAGCCTCCCGGGTCGGTGCCTCCGCTGCTCTGGTAGAGCTCCCAGAAGTCCAGGGTCTCGATGGGGGTGCCGAGCATGCTGTTCGACAGCCCGCTCTCGTTGTCCGCGTCGTCGACGGCCGCGACCGCGACGACGTACGCCACGCCGTTGTCGAGGGTGTCGTCCTCGATGGCGTAGCCCGTGTCGGTGATGCCGCTCTCGGAGTGGGCGGGCGAGAGGTCGCTCTCCACGAGCGACTGGTCGTCCCAGTAGACCGTGTAGGTCACGTCATCGGTGTTGCTCTCGTCGCTCCAGCTCAGGTCCAGACGGCGGTCGCCGGGCGACACGTCGGTGAGCTCGGGCGCTCCAGGGGGGTCCAGATCCACCGTGATGTCGAACTGATGGTTCTCGTCGGTGCTCTCCAGGTTCGGGTCCTCGATGACGACATAGACCCGCGAGGTGCTGTTGGTGCCGGCGTCGCAGTCACCGCCGGTGAGCCAGTCCAGGCTCACGTCGAAGGAGAACTCCCCGCTCGGGAGCTCCTCGTCCTGCTCGACGACAAAGCAGTCGTCGGTCACGGCCCCGTCAAAGCTGGCGTGGGTCGTCGGACAGGTCTTGCCAGGTCCGGCGTAGGCGACGCCGTAGACGTAGCCGCTCGGGGCGTCGTCGATGCGGACAGAGAAGGTGGCGCTGCCACCCGCGTAGGCCTCACAGTCGGCGATGTTGATGACGTGCCGGGTGTCGTTGGCCCCGGTGCCGAAGCGATCCGAGAGGGTCAGATCCCCGGCGCCCTCA
>CALCNF010000315.1 GCA_937897815.1 uncultured Pseudomonadota bacterium
CCACATAGAAGGCGATCTCGTCGAGGACCTCCTGCGCGGACGTCGGAGCGAAGACGCCACCGTCGATCTCGGTCGTGAGGTTACCGATCCACGCCTTGAGGTCACCGATCAGCGCGTGGCGCATCGTCTGACCCGAGTGGCTCACGCCCTCGAAGGTGTAGGTGGTCGGAACGGGCTCGGGCTCAGGCTCGGACGGGGGAAGCAGCACACCGTCGATGACGTGAATCACACCATTGGTGCACTCCAGGTCGATCATGGTGAGGCCCACGGTTCCGTTGAGCTTGACCGCGTCGCCATCGAGAGAGACCGCGATGTCGGCTCCGTTGAGGGTGGTCAGGGAGGTAGCCGCGGCCACGTCCGTCGACATCTCAACGGTACCCAGGGTGTGGTAGAGCACCACTGCCTTGAGGAGACCGTCGGGGTCAGCGAGGGCGGCGTTGAGCGTGTCCTCGTCAAGGGTACCGAACGCGTCATTCGTCGGAGCGAAGACCGTGTAGGTTCCTTCCGAGTTCAGCGTCTCAGAGAGACCGGCCAGCTCGACAGCGGTGAGCAGCGTCGAGAACTGGTCCTCATAGGCCTGCGCGGCCTCAAGGATGGTCATCGGCTTGGGCGGTCCCGGTACGTCCTCAACAACGGCCGTATCGGTCGCAGTGTCAGGCTCGGGGTCAGCGTCGGGAGTCGTGACCGTGTCGGTCGTCCCTGCATCGGTCTGACCGGCGTCCGCCACCACATCAGCGGTCGGACTGCTGGCCGGTTCGTCATCGTCGCCGCAGGCTACGAAGCCAAGGCAAAGTGAGAGCGCTAGCAGCGCATGAAAGTTCTTCATCGGGAGTTATCTGTCCTTGATCCAGTTGGTGGTGTTCGGATGTCTATATTTTGCCGCACGGGCGGCCAACCGATGGCGATAATCATTCTCAACAAGATCGCGCTGTCAATGAGATTGATAACAAATCTCATTATCATAAGCGTTGACATCCCAGCGTCGGCATGGTCGATCAGAGATCGCTGGCTACAGAGGCTGGTGGCATTTACGACCCCGGTGAACGATGACTTTCCTCCGCGACCAAGGCACAACTCACGATCTGGATCACAGTCCAGATGTGCGCCTGTCGTACGAGCTCAGCCGCGTGGGCGCGCCCGCGCCCACCTCACAGGAGGTCTACCGTCAGGCTCTGGATTCGTTTGAACCGGATGACCTGGAGACGCTGATCCGATCGTTCGCGGCGTCTTCCATGGCCCATGTGCTCCTCGTCCTGCCCCTGTTCATCTACGGGAGCTTCTTGGCCCTGCAACCGGATCCGGCGCCCAAGCGCGTAGAGGGGCCCAAACCAACCGCGGCGACGTTCATCTTCAAGACCAAGGAGAAGGCGCCCGAGCCCAAGCCTGAGGTCGCCAAGACGACCGAGCCCGAAAAGGTCATCGAGCAGACCCGTCCCGAACCGAAACCCCTGAAGAAGGTCAGCCGCGTCGCTAAGAAGCGCGCAAAGACGGCGCCTCGTCGGGCCCCGAAGACTGAGAAGACCGAGCCTCAGATCGTCCAACCGTCGCCCGCCTTCGTGGCCCCGGCGGTTGAGAACGCAGAAGGACCGACCGTCGCCGCCGTGACGACGACAGATCCCACCCTGCCCTCCGGTCCGGCGACCTCGCCCGTCGAGACGTCGGACGCAGAGGGTGAGGTGACCGACTTCGACCTCAAGGGTGCGTTGGCTGCCTACAAGCGGAAGCTCTCCCGCGCGCTCAAAAAAGACTACAACTACCCGCGCGCCGCGCGCAGGGCGGGAATCGAGGGGCGCGCGATCGTGCGGATTCTCATCGACGCCAGCGGCAATGTCCTCTCGGTGGAGCTCGCCAGCTCTTCTGGTCACGACATTCTCGACAACGCTGCCCTTGAGGCGGCGCGCAGCGTCAAGCACGTGCCGGCAGCGCCCGACAGCCTTCGGTGGGGCGAGCGGCATATCAAGGTCCCCTTCAGGTTCCGCGCCGCCTGACTCCGGCTACTGGACCGAAGCCCGAGGCCCTTCCCTACGACCCGACTCTCGCCCTATGGTGCGGCGCAAGTCGTAGGAGGATTCCATGGGTCGCATCGCAATCACCGGAGCCAATCGCGGGATCGGGCTTGAGCTCGCCCGCCAGCTGAGCGCGCGCGGCGACGAGGTCATCGCCCTGGTGCGCCGTCCATCGGACGCTCTTCAAGACCTCGGTGTGGAGATCATCGAGGGCCTGGATATGAGCGCGGATGATCTCAGCGCCGCCTCCGATGCCCTGGGCGATCGCACCCTCGATGTGCTCTTGAACAACGCTGGGGTGCTTCAGCGCACGAGCCTCGACGACCTCGATCTTGAGGCCGTGCGATGGCAGTTCGAGGTGAACGCCCTGGGTCCCTTGAAGATCACCAGCGCCCTGGCCTCCCACCTGGTCGAAGGCAGCAAGGTCGCCCACGTGACGAGCCGCATGGGCAGCGTCGCGGACAACAGCTCAGGCAGCCACTACGGCTATCGCATGTCGAAAGCGGCCCTGAACATGGCGTCAAAGAGCATGTCGGTCGATCTAGCCGGTCGCGGGATCTCGGTCTGTGTTCTTCACCCGGGCTACGTTCGCACCGATATGACGGGACACAACGGCCTGATCGACACCCACGAGTCGGCCGCGGGTCTCATCGCCCGCATCGACGAGCTGAGCCTCGAGACGAGCGGCGGCTTCTGGCACCAGAACGGCGATCGACTGCCCTGGTGAGCGGTGCTCCGCGAAATCGCGCTTAAGCCTCGGCGGCGATCGACAGCTCCACCAGCGCGTTGAGGGGAACGATATCGAGCGCGTTCGCGTGCGTCGCCTCCAGA
>CALCNF010000316.1 GCA_937897815.1 uncultured Pseudomonadota bacterium
GCGAAGGTGATCGTGCCGCGGTGACGGCTTATGGCCTCCAGCCAGACTCGCGGACGCTTGAGGAACGTCAGCGGCGCGATCGACACGATGTGGGCGCCGTAGAACAGCGGGGTGAGGACGAAGCCGATCAACCCCATGTCGTGGTAGAGCGGCAGCCAGCTCACGCCCACGTCCTCGCGACTCACCCCGATCCCGTGAGGGCCGATGCAGAGGGTGTTCTCCGAGAGGTTACCGTGGGTCACGCGGACACCCTTGGGCGCCGAGGTCGAGCCGCTGGTGAACTGAATGAAGCAGGTGGTCTCGGGGGTCGACGGGACCATCATGGCCGCCGGAGCCTCCACGAGAAGGTCGTCGGCCACCATGACCCGCTCCAGCGTGGGCTGGGTCACGAGCAGGGAGCCCAGGCCCTTGTGGATCGTCTTGTCTGTGACGATCCCCCGCGCGCCGCACGCGGTGATGATGTGACCCGCGTTCTCAATGAAGCCGTCGAGCTTACCCGCACCCAGGGGCGGGTAGATGGGGACCGGGACAACGCCCGCCCAGATGGCGCCAAAGAAGATGGAGATGAAGCTCTCGTTATCGGGGAGGACGAGCAGGACGCGATCGCCCGGCTGGTAGCCGCGGTCCATGAGCTGCTGGGCCACGGACGCGGCGCGCTCCATAAACTCAGCCTGGGAGACGGTGTGCTCTTCGCCCGAGTCGGCGACGAAGGTGAATCCACGATCGTGTACGCCGCGGGCAGCCTCCATCGCGTCGGTAACCGTCGCGAAGGGCGCAACCATGTGTGCTTCTGGGCCTGTGAGTATTGACTTCATCTGGGTGCTCTTTGCCGACCGAACGCTCGCTCGGTTGTTTAATGATTCCCACGAATTGCGGCGCCTTTT
Source organism: uncultured Pseudomonadota bacterium (assembly GCA_937897815.1). GTDB lineage: Bacteria > Myxococcota_A > UBA9042 > PHBI01 > CALCNF01 > CALCNF01. The sequence goes on from CALCNF010000316.1 coordinate 885, forward strand.
AGACGGGCAGCGCCGGCGTGTCAAACGTTCTGCAAGAGCGCTCGCTCGGTCCTGGAGCGTTTGGCGAAACGAACGGGTGACCCGAGTGTGCCCGCCGCGGGCGCCAATCTGGCGTCGTTCTTCGGTTTCCATGGGGTTCAGGGGGGCGCTATGGCGGGGTCCAAGTCCGTTGACACCGCGTGAGGGGTGGGCCTATAAGGCCGAGTCCGCTTCCGCGTGTACGCGAGCGTTCTTTAGCTTTCAGGGCGCGCGCAGGAGCGCGAGAACGCCACCCCCAGCCGCCCTCGAATCCGGGAGAGCATCATGCTTCTTCGCACCGGCATAACCAGTCTGATCGTCATCCTTGGGCTCCTCGTTCCGAGCCTGAACGCGCGGGCTGCTCTTCACGTCGCCCCCACCTCGGTCGAGGCCGGAGCTGCGATCAACGGGCTCTTCTTCCTGGATTCCGACGCAAATCTCGGCGACACCTTCAGCTACCGAGCCCACGGCGCTTACAACGTGAACCGATGGCTCGGCGCTGAGCTGGGCTTCGACTTCGCCCCGAAAGAGGTGAACCAGGTCGTGATGACCCAGCTGCACCTCAACGCCGTCGTGAACCTCATGACGAGCGAGACCGTGGTCCCCTTCGTTGGCGCGGGCCCCTCCTTCACCACTGTGATCCCTGAAGAGGGTGAGCGAGACAGCGATCTCGGGTTCAACGCCATGGCTGGCGTGAAGCTCTATCCCTGGAAGCGGCTCGGTGTGCGCATCGACGCTCGGTACGTCGGCCGACTCGGCAACGACGAGGGAGAGAAGGACCTCGAGAGCGACCTGATCGCCGGCCTCGGCCTGTTCTACATTCACGGCGGCGCCGAGGAGGTCGAGGAGGTCGTCCTGGATACGGACGGCGACGGCTTCATCGATCCCGAAGACAAGTGCCCGACCACGCCAGGCGTAGAGTCAGCCGGCGGATGTCCCGACGAGGACGGCGACACGATCACCGACCTCAAGGACGCCTGCCCGAAGACCCCTGGACCCGTCGAGCTCAACGGATGTCCGGACGCCGACGGCGACAAGATCGTCGACAAGTCCGATCGCTGCCCCAAGGTGCCGGGCCCCGCGGAGTACCAGGGCTGCCCAGATCCAGACGACGACAAGGTCGCCAACTACCCGGGTGACGAGGGCGACCGCTGCCCGAGCATCCCCGGTGACCCGGCCTATGGTGGCTGCCCGGCGCCGCCGACCCCTGAGTCGCTGGCGCGGTTCAGCGGTGTCATGCAGGGCATCACGTTCGAGAAGGCCAAGGCTGTCATCCGAAGCAAGTCCTTCAAGCTCCTCGATGAGGCCATCGAGGAGCTCCAGAAGCACAAGCACGTGATCGTGCTCATCGAGGGGCACACCTCGTCCGAGGGCTCCGACCAGATGAACATGACGCTGTCCCAGCAGCGCGCAGACGCCGTGAAGACCTACATGGTCAGCAAGGGCATCGACGCGAGTCGCCTGGAGACCAAGGGCTTCGGTAAGAGCAAGCCCATCGCCTCCAACGACACCAAGGCGGGTCGTGAGCAGAACCGCCGAATCACATTCACGCCGCTGCGATACTAGGAAGTCATGAACGCTGAAGAAGTTCTTGAGGTCTTTCGTAAGACCCTAGCTGAGGTCGAAGAGCGCGACTTCTCCCAGATCACGGGAGCGTCGAGCTTGGCGGATCTAGAGGTCGACTCTGTCGCGATGATGGAGGTCATTGGCTGCATCGAGGACGACCTCGACATCGTGATCCCCGATGACGCGTTCACGGGCGCGGAGCGCGTCTCCGACGTGGTCGCCGCCATCCTGGCCCACCTCCCTGGGTAGGCCATGAGCGACTTCGAGCTTCCCACTAACCGCGCCGAGCTGTTCTCGCTTGGGCTGAAGCTCCTCGATAAGGACTACTTTATTGGGCAGTTCTGCCCTGAGAATGGCGTCGATCCGACCGACCTCTTCGCGAAGGCGGAGGTCTTCGGCGGCCTGATGTCGGAGCTGAGGGCCTCGGGCCGCTTCCTCTTTGGGATGCCCGTCGTTTCCAAGCCGGGCCCGAAGGTCCTCATCGAGGAGCCGGATGGCAACCAGCGTGAGATGATCATGTTCGCCTCGAACGACTACCTGGGCCTGTCCGCCCACCCCGAGGTGCACGCCGCCATCCGCGAAGTGGTCGAGAATTATGGCGTGGGCGCAGGCTCAAGCCGAGTGAACGTAGGTTACTCGGGGATCCACCGGTCCCTCGAGGCCAAGCTGGCCAAGCACTGGGGTCAGGAGGCGGGGCTGCTCTACCCGACAGGGTATGACGCCATCTCATCGACGATCGCCGCCCTGTGCGGACCCAATGACCGGGTCATCATCGACGCCTCTTCCCACTCGTGCATCATCGACGGCGCCCGCCGATCGGGGGCGACGGTTCGAATGTTCCGTCACAACGACGCCAAGCGGCTGGAAGCCCAGCTCAAGCGCGCCAGCGACAAGGGCGAGGGCGCGATCCTGGTCGTGGTAGAGGGCGCCTACTCCATGGATGGAGACATCGCTCCGCTCGACACGTTCGTACCGCTGGTGAAGAAGTATGGTGCGCGGCTCATGGTCGACGAGGCCCACGCAATCGGCGTGCTCGGAGCCCGCGGGCATGGAGCCGTCGAGCACTTCGGCCTCGAGGACGAGGTCGACCTGATCGGCGGCACGTTCTCCAAGTCTCTCGGCGCGACCGGGGGCTTCGTGGTCGGGGACGCGGCCGTGCTCAGCTACCTCAACTACCTGAGCACTCGCATTGTCTTCTCAGCAGCCTTCCCGCCGATCCTGGCCCATGGAGTCTCCAAGGCCATCGATTTGATGGAGGCGGACGGTGGTCTCCGTGAGCGGCTCTGGGAGAACATCCGATACTTCTCCGATGGGTTCCGCAAGCTGGGCCTGGAGCTCCCTGAGGTCGAGGTCGGCGCGGTGCCTGTTCGAATTCACAAGGACGGCGTGATGGTCGACTTCGCGGCTGACCTCTATGAGGCTGGCATCTACGCGATCCCCATCGTCTATCCTTCCGTGCCTCACGGTCGCAGCATGTTCCGCCTGGCCATGCAGTCCGGCCACACGACCGAGCAGCTGGACTACGCGCTCTCGGTGTTCGAGCGCCTGCTCAAGAAGTACGAGATCCTCTGAGGCGCGAGCCTCAAGAGAATCCGTCCTTGAGCGCGCGAATCGCTCCGAGCACCTGAGCTGCGTCCTTCAGATCCGCGACCCCATGGGCGCGCGCGGCCTCCTGAAGCGGGACCTCACCGATCCGCATAAACGGATTGGTCTGCAGCTCCAGCGCCATGGTGGACGGGACAGTCGACTCACCTCGGGCTCGGGCCTCCCGCACGCTGTCATATCGCTCCACAACCGCCGGGTTGTCCCCATCCACGTGAAGCGCGAAGCGTAGATTCGACTCGGTGTACTCGTGCCCGCAAAAGACACGTGTATCTCCGGGGAGAACTCCCAGCACCTCGTTGAGCGCCCGGTGCATCAGCTCCGGGGTGCCCTCAAAGAGACGCCCGCATCCGGCCCCAAACAACGTGTCCCCACAGAACACGGCCTTGGCTCCCTCAAAGTAGTAAGCCACATGACCCAGCGTGTGAGCGGGAACATCGAGGGCGCGGGCCGTGTGACGACCGATCTGGACCGACTCTCCGTCCACCAGACCGCGGGTCTGACCCGGCACTCTCCCGTTCTCCATGTCGTACGACGATCCGTAGACCTCAAGCTTCGCGTCTTCCGCGAGCAGCTCCTCGTGGCCTCCAATGTGATCCCAGTGGTGATGGGTCGCCCACAACGCGACGAGCTTGGCGCCGAGATCGCGAATCACCGCCAGGACGGCCGGAGGCTCCGAGCAATCAACGACACATGCGACTCCCTCGTCTCGGCAGTGCAGCACGTATGCGTAGTTGTCCTTCAGCTGTGGCACCTGCACGATCTCAAGCTCGCCCACGGCCCCTCCATGATCTCGGGTTGGTGCCCCCAGATTAACGCTCGATCGCCCGTCCAACCAGCCTCTTTGGTGACGCCTTACGTCCACCGGGTGACATTTTTTGGCATATTCACCCAAGCCATCGATTTCACTACGCTTTGTGCCCGATAGACGCCCCGTCCAGGTCAGAGCAGCCCCGCTTTTTTGCGCCAAGAAGTGTCAAACACCCTCTCCCCAAGTGCCTCTAACCCCATGAAATCAATATGGAACACAAAAACTGGACCGATTGGCATAACCGTTGCAAATTCCGACCCCGTATGGCGGAGTTCGTCACGTCGGCAAGGTGTCGAGCGGTGGGCTCCATCCGATAGAGCCAATTCAACAAACAGCAACAGAGAGGGGACTCCATGCTGATGCGTATCCGTCAGAGCGATAAGGGCTTTACGCTCATCGAGCTCATGATCGTTGTCGCGATTCTCGCCATTCTGGCGGTCGTCGCGGTTCCTGCTTTCATCAAGTACATGCGTCGTGCGAAGACGACCGAGGCTATCGACCAGCTCGATAAGATCTACAAGGGCGGCGCCCTGTACTACACGACGCCTCACGTCGATAAGGTCGGCTCGAAGCTCGAGTGCCAGTTCCCGAAGAACCAGGGTGTTACCCCGGTTGAGGCGACCTGCTGCTCGACCGGTGGTCTCGGTGGACCCGACACCAACGGCGACGACCGCTGCGACGCGGATCCGAACCTCTGGACGGAGGACGTGTGGTCCTCGCTGAACTTCCAGATGTCGGATGAGCACTACTTTACCTACGCCTTCACGGCGTCCGGTACGCTCGCTGACGCAGGCTTCACCGCCACGGCCAACGCGGATCTCGACTGCGACAACACGCAGTCCACGTTCCAGCGCATGGCGTTCGGTGACCCGCAGGCCAACTTGGCTGAGTGCGCGATTCACGGTTCTGCAGCGTTCTACGTCGAGCGCGAGACCGAATAAGACTGCACGCA
>CALCNF010000317.1 GCA_937897815.1 uncultured Pseudomonadota bacterium
CAGGTGAAGATCGCCGCGAAGACCTCCACGGTCGAGACGGTCAAGCAGCGCTTCGTCGCCGTGACCGGGCACAACAAGCTCGAGGCGCTGACGCGAATCCTTGAGACCGAGCGCTTCGACGCGATGCTGATCTTCGTGCGAACCCGCAGCTCAACCGCCATGGTCGCTGACAAGCTTCAGGCGCGAGGATTCGCCGCGGAGGCCCTCTCCGGTGAGATGAGCCAGGCCGCACGACAGCGTACGGTGGACAACCTCAAGGGAGGGCGCCTGGACATCCTCGTGTGCACGGACGTGGCCGCTCGCGGTCTAGATGTGGAGCGCGTGACTCACGTCATCAACTTCGACATCCCGACAGATCCCGAGTCCTACGTCCACCGCATCGGTCGCACCGGGCGCGCTGGACGAGAAGGGAACGCCATCCTGTTCGTGGCGCGCCGGGAACGCCGACTGCTCGACATGATCGAGCGGAGCACCCGGCAGCCCATCGAACGGATGGGAGTCCCGACCGGCGCCCAGATCGGCGAGCGACGAATCGACGACTTCAAGCAGATGCTCAGCGACATCATCCGCTGCGAGAACCTGAGCTTCTTCGAGGCCCTGGTCGACAGCTACGTCGAAGAGCGAACCGAGGATGAGGAGACCGAAGGAGCACCGACACCGACCCAGGTCGCGGCCGCGCTCACCTTCTTGTTTCAGCGTTCCCGTCCCATGATCGTGCCGGACCGACGTGTCGAAGACGAGGACCGCGGGAACCGGTCCGACCGGCCACCTCGACACAACGAGCCCAAGCGACCCGAGCTGAAGCCCGGTGAGTTCGACGCCGACGGCGACGGCGTTCGCTATCGGCTCGATGTGGGCCGGAGCCACGGCACAGAGGTTCGCCACATCGTAGGCTGCATCGCCAACGAATCCGGGCTCTCAAGCAGCTACATCGGCCGCATCCGAATCCACGACGAGTACACCACCGTCGTCCTCCCCTCGGGGATGCCCGAGGACGTGATGAACCAGCTCAGCCGAGCCTGGGTCCGCGGGCGACAGCTCAACCTGAAGACCCTCGATGGGTTCGGCGACGACTTCTCGCACCTACAAGGGCGTCCAGACCGTAAACCGCGACGAGACGACCGGCCGCGGCACGGCAAAGGAAACAAGAGCCAAGCCGGGGGACGGGGTCGGGATGAGCAGCCCCGCCCGAGTCGGCCGCCCAAGACCAAGAACGCGGAGTGGACGCCCCATCCCGAGAGCCTGGTGGTTCGCGAGGACGGTCAAGGGCCGTCAGGCGGTCCCGGCGACCGGGCCGAGCGAAAGAGGCCCGCTGACTCGGGCTCGAAAGCGCCGCCCCGCGCGAAGGCCAAGAGCAAGCCCAAGCGACGCGGCGGTACGCCAGGTGTCGCGCCCGCGAAGAGCAAGCTGAGCCCCGAGGCCAAAGCCCGCCGAGCCGCCAAGAAGGCCGCCAAGAAGGCCGCCAAGAAGAGCGGCGGCAACGCTCCGCCGAAGCGCAAGAAGCCCCCAAAGAAGATGAAGCCCTAAACAAACCCGATCATCGGGTTGCATGGGCGAACGCAATGCTCTAGCTATCGACCCGCAAGCGCACCGTTCAGGGCCCACTTCACCCTTACGCGCGTCCCTACGACAGGAGCATTCGATGCCCACCCTCGGAACCGCCACGACCTCCTCCGCTACCCGCGTCCTCTTTCTCGGCTCAGGCGAGCTCGGAAAGGAGGTCGCCATCGAGCTTCAGCGCTTCGGCGTCGAGGTGATCGCCTGTGACCGCTACGCCAACGCCCCGGCCATGCAGATCGCCCACCGAAGCCACGTCTTCTCCATGCAGGACGCCGAGAAGCTCCGCGAGGTGGTCGAGCTTGAGAAGCCCGACCTCATCGTGCCCGAGATCGAGGCCATCGCCACCGACGAGCTCCTGAAGCTCGAGGACGAAGGCTACAATGTCATCCCGTCCGCGCGCGCGGCGCGCCTCACCATGGACCGCGAGGGGATTCGGCGCCTGGCCGCCGAGGAGCTCGATCTCCTGACCTCCCCCTTCGAGTTCGCCAGCACCGAAGAGGCCTACCACGCGGCCGTCGGTCGCATCGGGCTGCCCTGTGTGGTGAAGCCGGTCATGAGCTCTTCGGGCCGCGGCCAGAGCACCCTTCGCAACCAGGCGGACGTCTTCCTCGGTTGGAAGACCGCCATCGAGGGCGCCCGAGGCGGCGCGAGCAAGGTCATCGTCGAGGGCTTCGTCGACTTCGACTACGAGATCACCCTGCTCACGGTTCGACACGCTGGAGGCACGAGCTTCTGCGCGCCTGTGGGTCACCGTCAGGTCGACGGCGATTACCACGAGTCCTGGCAGCCTCAGGCCATGAGCGCTCTCGCCCTTGAGCGGGCCGAGGCCATGGCGAAGAAGGTCACAGACAACCTGGGCGGCTACGGCCTGTTCGGGGTCGAGCTCTTCATCAAGGGCGACACCGTCTACTTCTCTGAGGTCTCTCCCCGGCCCCATGACACGGGCATGGTGACCCTGATCTCCCAGGACCTCTCAGAGTTCGCGCTCCACGCCCGCGCCATCCTCGGCCTCCCGATCCCCGCCATCAAGCAGCTGGGGCCGGCGGCGAGCTCGGTGATCCTCGGTCACGGTGAGTCTGAGGCCCCCAGCTTTGGCAACCTCGGCGAGGCCCTGAGCCAGCCCGACACGGCGCTCCGCCTCTTCGGCAAGCCCGAGGTCCACGGCGAGCGACGCCTGGGCGTCGGCCTGGCCCTCGGCGCGACCACCGATGACGCTCGCGAGCGCTCCAAGGCGGTCGCGGACGCGGTCAAGGTCAGCCTCTAGCCACGTGCGAGGGCTCTGGCTTCAAGAGGGTAAGCTCAGCCTCCGGGAGGACCTGCCAGAGGGCGCTCCCGGTGACGGTGAGGCGCGAATCCGCGTGCTCAAGGCCGGCGTCTGCTCTACAGACCTGGAGCTGATGGCGGGCTATATGCCCTTCACGGGCGTCCCTGGGCATGAGTTCGTCGGCGTCGTCGAAGAGGGCCCGAAGGAGTGGGTCGGTGAGCGCGTGGTGGGGGAGATCAACGCCCCTTGCGGCGTCTGCCCGACCTGCCTGGCGGGACGAGGCAACCACTGCCCCCACCGCACGGTGCTCGGCATCGTGAACCGGCAGGGCGCCTTCGCGGAGCAGACCGTCCTGCCCGTAGCCAATCTTCATCGGGTGCCGCCGGAGGTGAGCACCGAGGCGGCGGCCTTCACTGAGCCGCTCGCGGCCGCGCTGCGCATCGAAGAGCAGGTGGCCAACAGCC
>CALCNF010000318.1 GCA_937897815.1 uncultured Pseudomonadota bacterium
CGTCCAACGTCGATAGAGAGCGGGCTCGATGACGCTCCGAACGTCCTCGCCATTCAGGGCCTCCAGGCACGCCTCGCGCACAGCCGGGGAGGGCTGCGGATCCAGGGCGTCGAGGGCGGCGCCCGCGAGCCCGTAGGCGCGCAGGACAAAGTCATCCACATGTCGCGCGCCCACGCTGTCCATCCGGCTCTTCAGGTTCTTGAAGTACGCCTGGGCGCGTCCGTAGCCGCCAGGCCGGAGAAGGTCGCTGCAGACCGTCACCGGGACCAGCCCGAGGGCCACCGCATCAGGGAAGTTCAGCCGGTCGATACCGGCCGAAAAAGAGATGGGGAAGCGGTCGCCGAAGCGCCTGCGGAAGCGCCGAACCAGCTCAATCGCCATGACGTGAAGCGGTTGGCCCGAGAGGTACATGCGTTCCTCGCTCGTTGGGAAGAAGTCCCGCTTGTTCTCGGTGATCAGGGTGTTGTTGAACTTCACCCCGAAGCCGAGCCCCATGTCCGCCGCCTTGTCTCCCAGGCGCGACACGAAGGCGACCATTTGATCCCAGGTCGTGTCCTCGTCGAAGGCGTCCGGCGGAATATGAACGCTCTCGTAGCCCATGACGTCGTGCAGCAGCTGGTTCGCGTCCTCGAGACCGAGGAGGGTGGGGTTCAGCTTCACGATGCAATGCAGCCCATGCTCGTCGAGCAGGTAGCGGATGATGCTCTCGATCTCGTCGGGCGGGCAGCCGTGGAACGTTGACAGCGTGAGGGTGTTCGAGAGCTGTGTGGTGAAGGGCAGGTCTCGCAGGTGACTGTATTCCTCAGGGATCTCCCCTCGGAATTGCTCCACGAGCTCTGAGGCGTCCTTCATCCCCTCGATGAAGGCGACGACCGGGGGACTCTGAATTCCGGCGAGATCGTAGCCGACGCTCATGTCGTAGACGACCTTGTCGAACCCTGGAGTGAGCGCGAGCTTCCCGCTCGCCACGAGGAGCTCCACGAGCATCGAGGCCTTCACGTACTCCTCCAGGCTCTGCTGTAAGAGGAGCTCTTGAGACCACTCGATGTTGTATCCGATGGTCTGCATGTCGATACACGGCCGTCCGATGTCCAGGCGGTCGTTGATCTGGACGGTCTTCAACTCCATCACGCGGCAGCCCGCCAAGAACGAAAGCACAATGTTCTGGGCCATCTGGGTGTGGGGGCCCGCGGCCGGGCCCAGGGGCGTCGAGGGTCGGTGCTCATGGAACCGCACGGCCAGGTCCAGGTCAGGGTCGCCGAGGACGAACTTCTTCGACGGCAGGTCGAAGATCGCGTCCTGCGTTTCCAGCTCCACGAACATGCGGCGCACCAGGGATGCGAAAGGGTAGGGCTCTAGCTCAGCCATGGTGTCACTTCCCGGGTTCGATTCGACGTGCCTGGCCATTGTCGACGAACCGGGCAGCCCGGGCAAATTGCGTCCCGTAGGGACGAATGTTGCGACGTGACCCTCACTGAACTTGAAATACCGGACTGAAGGTAGGAAGGTCCCGCCCGAACCACTACGCCGCACACCTTGCGGCTCACCCCAAAACCCCGTGTCCGGGGGAGGATCCCGATGAGCACCACAAGAATCGCCATCAACGGATTTGGCCGCATTGGCCGTCTCGCGCTTCGCCGCGCGCTTCAGAACAACGAGCTTGAGGTCGCCTGCGTCAATGACCTCGCGGATGGCGAGATGCTCGCCTATCTCTTCAAGCGTGACTCGGTGCACGGTTCGTACCCGGGCGACGTCTCTTACGAGAACGGAACCCTGGTGGTCGATGGCACCGCCATCCCCTTTACGGCCAACCGAGATCCTCGAGAGGCAGGCTGGGGAGACATGGGCGTTGACGTGGTCCTCGAGGCCACCGGCGTGTTCACCGCGCGCGAGAAGGCGGCCCTTCACCTCGAGGGAGGCGCGAAGCGGGTCCTGGTCAGCGCTCCGGCCAAGGGGGCGGACCTGACCGTCTGCATGGGCGTGAACCATGAGGACTATGATCCCTCGCAGCACTCCATCGTCTCGAAC
>CALCNF010000319.1 GCA_937897815.1 uncultured Pseudomonadota bacterium
GGGAGACGCGAGGCGCCTGGGTGTGTCTAACCGAGCTCCAGCCAAGCCACGCCGTAAGCCGTGCACCGAACGGTGTCATGATCATCAAGCGTGACGCCCCGCGAGTAACGGAGCTGCAGCGAAGCCCGCGGCTCGATGGCGAGCGAAGCCCTGCTCAACTCGAGCTCATCCCGACTCAGGTTGAAGACGCAGAGAACCCGAGAGGCGGAACCCTCTTCTCCCCGCGCCAGGACAAAGGCCCTTTTATCGACGCTCAGGCAGACCTGAGGCGCCTCTGGGTGAAACGCGCTGAGCCCTCGACGTACCGTGAGCATCTCCGCGATCGCCGAGAAGACGCTCGCGGGCGCCCCGGAGGGGTCGGACAGTCGGCGCTCGACCTCAGCGAGGTCCCACTTCTTGCGGTTGAGGCTTCGGTAGCGTCCCGTTCGCTCAAGGCCCTCGTGGTCGTTGGGGGCCGCGAGCAGCGTGTTGTAATAGAAGGCCGGCACGCCAGCCAGGGACATCATCACGCCCTGGGCGACCAGGAACCGGTCGACCTGCCACCGGTCGTGCCCGTCCAGTGTCCCACCCAAGGCGTCGAACAGCGAGATGTTGGCTTCATACACGCCGAGGGATCCGTCGGGCCTCGTGCGCTTGGTGAGCTTGCCTCCGAAGGCCTCGACACAGTGAATGAGCTCACCGAGCTGTTCGTCGGAGAGCAGGCCCTCTGCTGGGCGCAGCCCGATGCCATCGTGAGAGGCGACAAAGTTGAGGAACGTGCAGCCTGATGGAAGCGCAGGCAGGGACTGACACCAACGTGTCAGGGCCTCGGAGTAGCCGGTCATAAGGGCGTGGGTGAGCAGCGGCGGAAGCGAGAAATTGTAGACGATGTGGGCCTCGTCCTGCTCTCCGAAGTAACTCAGGTTCTCCTGGAGCGGGACGTTGGTCTCGGTCAGCAATTTAGCGCCCGGGTTCACGCGCTCCACGACCGAGCGAAGCAGTTTCACCACCGCATGAGCCTGCGGCAGGTGCACGCAGGACGTACCGACGACCTTCCAGAGGTAGGCGATGGCGTCCAGCCGCAGCCATGAGGCGCCGTGCGCCAGGTAGCCCAGCACAATGTCCACGAACTCGAGGAGGACCTCGGGGTTCGAGAAGTCCCAGTCGACCTGGTCGCGTGAGAAGGTGCACCAGACGTGACGTGGTCCTCCGGCGGTCTCATAGGTCTGCAACAAGGGGCTCGCCCGCGGTCTCGTCACCGCGCTCACATCCTGGTCGAGCTCAGCGGTCATAAAATAGCGATTCCCGGGCGCCTCATCCCTCAAGAACTCCTGGAAGCTGGGATGGGCGCTCGAGGCGTGGTTGATGACGAGATCGAAGACGAGGTCGAAGTCCTCGCTCAGCCTCTCGATCTCATCCCAGCCCCCGTGCTTCGGATCCACCGCTCGATAATCGGAGACGGCGAAACCGTCGTCCGATGTGTAAGGAAAAAACGGCAGGAGATGGACCTGAGAGATGATGCCCTGGAGGCGCTCGTCCAGAAAGCGACCCAGGGTGCGAAGCGGCGCCTCGCCGGCCTGCTGAATCGCGTCCGCGTACACGATGAGGAGCGCGTCCTCTGGTCCCCACTCATGAGCCAGGTCCTTCTTGGGCTCGAGCCGCGCCAGGCGCGCCTCGATCTCCAACGAGACCTCATGGGCTACAGCCTCGCCGTAGAGCGCCCTCAAGTGCTTTCGGATACCCCCCCCCATTCCGATCCTCAGTCCCTGCGACCGCGGTCGAGCGACCTATGAGAGTGGACTAGAGCCAAAAGGAGACTCCCGCGCAGAAGACCACCATGAGCGCAGAGTATCCGATCATGATCCGGTACCGCGTCGGCCAGTGGACCTCATAGTCGAACTCCTTATCGACTCCCCGGTACCAGACGAGACCCGTCAGGTCCTTGGTGGTGCCGCCAGTCAGCTTCGAGACC
>CALCNF010000320.1 GCA_937897815.1 uncultured Pseudomonadota bacterium
CGGCGCCCTCCTTGTGTGAGGCGGACGGCCATTGTCGCGCCCCCGGATCGTGCCAAAGCGGCGCCGACTGTGAGCCAGGAGACCACTGCGACAAGGTCAGCGGGGCCTGCGAAGACGGCTGCTTGCAGGACGCCGATTGTCAGGACGCGTCCCAGCTCTGCGACGCCAAGGCGTGCGTGCCGAAGGGATGCCTCCACAACTATCAGTGCGGCTTTGGCGAAGAGTGTGAGGATGTCAGCGGCGCGTGTGTCCCGACGCCTGACCCTCACTGCGCTGCCTGTGACGCCTCCCAAGAGGACAACAGCGCCTCGTGCGGCTCCAGCGACGCCCTGTGCGTGACCCTCTCGGATAGCGAGGAGACCGAGCAGGGAGACTTCTGCTTCCTCCCCTGCGCCAACGACGAGATCGACAAGTGTCCTCAGGGATACGGCTGCGTTCAGATCCAGGCGCCCGAGGCCGGAATCGACGGTTGGTACTGCACGAGGGAGTGCTGGGTCGAGGCGCTCTAAGGCGCCACCGCTCAGACCGCCTGAAGCTCGCCTGCAGCCTGCTCGCGCGCCGTCTCCGCGACCAGGGCGTCGATCTCGTGGCTCACCTTCCGCAGGATGATCTGGCGCTCATGGAATGGGAGAAACGCCGACTTGAAGCCGTTGATGACCAGCTGCTTCACCTCTTCGACGCCCAGTCCGAAGGTGTCGACGGCCGTCCTGAACTCTCTTGTGACCGTCGTGTCCGTGATCAGGCGGTTGTCCGTGTTGATGGTCAACCGCACCCCGAAGTCGTAGTAGAATTTCAAGGGATGCGTGTCCAATGAGGTCACCGCCTGGGTCTGCACATTGGAGTTCAAACAGACCTCCAACGGGATCCGGTGGTTGGTCACGTAGTTCAGGAGGCTTCCATCCTCACGAAGGCGCGTCCCGTGCCCGATTCGATGGGCTCCACAGACGTGGATGGCCTGATGAATGCTCTCGGGCCCGTACGCCTCGCCAGCGTGAATCGTGCAGTTCACGTTGTTGTTGCGGATCAGGTAGAAGGCCTCACGAAAGCGCTTTGCCGGATAGTCATACTCAGCACCGGCGAGATCAAAGCCGACCACGCCCTTGCCCTGGTATGCGACCGCGAGCTCTGCCAAGCGAAGGCTCTGCTGAGGCTCGATGTGACGGATACCGCATACGATGACGTTGCAGTGGATCCCAAACTCGTTGCGAGCGTCTGAGAGCCCCTCCAGCACGGACTCCAGGATTCGGGTCAGCTTCATGCCCTTTTGCGTGTGCAGGATCGGAGAATAGCGAACCTCCATGTACCGAACGTTCTCGCGCGCGGCGTCCTCCGCGAGCTCGTAGGCCGCTCGGTACAGCGACCGCTCGTCCTGGAGCACCGAGAGCGTGACGTCGAAGCCCTTGAGGTAGTCCGTCAGGTCCTCGCACTTGCGGCCCATGCTGATGGACTCGGCGAGCCCCTCGAGCGTGTCGGCTGGCAGGGTCACCCCGCGCTCCTCGGCCAACTCCAGGATCGTCGCCAGCCTCAGAGAGCCGTCCAGGTGCACGTGCAGGTCGGTCTTCGGGAGGCGATGTAGGAAGTCGTCCGTGATCTCAAGTTTCGTATTGTTCTTCATAAGTTCCAAGTCTCTAGATGCGTACTTTCAGGTGCCCGGAGTGTACGGGGGCCCGGGCGTCCCAGGCAAGGCCCAGGACGCGCCCCCCGGAGGCGGGGGGGGGACATCTAGTTGCTGCGGGCTGGCTACTGGACCAGGTCGACCACGATCCGGTGGTCCTGCCCCGGGTTCAGCTTCAGAGGAATGTTGCCATTCTGAAGCTCGATGGCGTTGCCGTCTGCGTCCGTAGCGGTCTCAACGGTACCAATGGTGCTTGCGGTCGCAGCGTCGGCCCCATCGAGGGCCTTCACGACCACGACCACATCCACAGGGTCAAGGTCGGTGAACAGCAGGCCGTAGTTCGTGTCGGACGTCGCTGGGTCCGTGAAGGACGCATCGCAGGCTCCAGATGAGCTGGCCATCGAGTCGTCCTCGTCGGGCTCGTAGATGGTCACGGTGACATTGTCGAGACCCGCGTCGGCGGCCTTATGGCACTGGGTCCAGACGTTGTACTCAACGTGAAGGGAGCTCTTTCGCTTCTCGAGCTTGATCGGCGTGCTCGTCGCGTCCGCGCCATCCGCCACGGCCACGCTGCCCGTGCCCTCGTAGTAGATCTGGCCGTCGGCGTGAATGCCGTCCACGCCCACCTCGTAGGTGGCCGGCATGACCTCCTCGAAGAGCACGGAGCCGCTGGTGTCCGACTCGGGGCAGGGGACCTCTTGCGACGTGCTCAGGGCGACG
>CALCNF010000321.1 GCA_937897815.1 uncultured Pseudomonadota bacterium
AATTGAAAACTTTGATCCGATGGGTATTCACACGGGAGACTCGATTACCGTGGCCCCTGCCCAGACACTCACCGACAAAGAGTACCAGCGGATGCGAGACGCAGCGCTGGCCATCATGCGTGAGATCGGCGTGGACACCGGCGGCTCCAATGTCCAGTTCGCGGTGAACCCAGAGAACGGTCGTCTGATCGTCGTCGAGATGAACCCGCGTGTGAGTCGGTCGTCGGCCTTGGCCTCGAAGGCGACGGGCTTCCCCATCGCGAAGCTCGCGGCGCGTCTGGCGGTTGGCTACACCCTCGACGAGCTGGTGAACGACATTACCCGCTCGACTCCCGCCTGCTTTGAGCCTTCTATCGACTACGTCGTCACCAAGATCCCCCGCTTTACGTTTGAGAAGTTCCCGGAGACGGAGCCCGTGCTGACGACTCAGATGAAGTCCGTCGGCGAGGTGATGGCCATGGGTCGCACCTTCAAGGAGTCGCTCCAGAAGGCCATGCGAAGCCTGGAGACCGGCTCGTCGGGCTTCGACTCTCGGCACCAGGTTCAGGATGAGCTCGACAGGGTGGACCTGATTCAGGCGCTCCGGGTGCCGAACCCTGACCGGCTGTGGAGCCTGGGCGACGCCTTCCGAGCGGGTTTGACGGTGACGGAGGTCTCGGACCACACGGGGATTGACCCGTGGTTCTTGCATCACATCTCCGATCTCATCACTACAGAGACGCGGATCGCAACGCTCGCTACCCTCGATCGGGAGAGCCTGTGGCGCTTCAAGCGGGATGGCTTCTCCGACGCCCGAATCGCGGCCCTTCGCGCGACGACGGAGGAGTCGATCCGAGAGCATCGGCACGCGCTGGACGTCCGGCCCGTCTACAAGCGAGTGGACACCTGCGCCGCGGAGTTCGAGGCGCCGACACCCTACCTGTACAGCACGTATGAGCGGGTGTGTGAGGCTGAGGTCTCGGATCGGAAGAAGATCGTCATTCTCGGCTCGGGCCCCAACCGAATTGGGCAGGGCATTGAGTTCGACTACTGCTGCGTTCATGGCGTCCAAGCCCTCTCGGAGGCGGGCTACGAGACGATCATGATCAACTGCAATCCCGAGACCGTCTCCACCGACTATGACACCTCGGACCGCCTCTACTTTGAGCCGTTGACTCTTGAGGACGTCCTCGAGGTGCTTCAGCTTGAGAAGCCGCACGGAGTGATCCTCCAGTTCGGTGGGCAGACGCCCCTGAAGTTGGCCACGGAGCTCACGCGCCTCGAGATCCCGATCCTGGGAACGCCGACGGACGCCATCGACCGGGCCGAGGATCGCGAGCGCTTCGGAGAGTTCGTCCGCAAGCTGGGTCTGAGGCAGCCGCGGCATGGCCTCGCCCGCACCCGAGAGGAGGCCCTGAAGATCGCCGAGGGCATTGGGTTCCCCATCATCGTCCGCCCGAGCTACGTGCTCGGTGGCCGCGCCATGGAGATCGTGCACTCGATCGCGGAGCTTGAGCGCTACATGGCCCAGGCCGTTGAGGTCTCTCCGGACCACCCGGTGCTCATTGACGAGTTCCTTGAGGACGCGGTGGAGCTGGACGTCGACGCGGTGTCGGACGGCACCAACGTGGTCATCGCGGGTGTGATGGAGCACATCGAAGAGGCGGGCGTGCACTCCGGTGACTCGGCCTGCTCGCTGCCCCCTCACGAGCTCGCGCAGCCCGTGGGCGACATGGTTCGTGACCAGACCGTCGCCATGGCCCTGGAGCTCGGCGTCGTCGGGCTGATGAACGTGCAGTTCGCCATCCGCGGTCGAACGGTCTACGTCCTCGAGGTGAACCCTCGCGCCTCCCGAACCGTACCCTTCGTCTCGAAGGCCATCGGTAAGCCCATCGCGAAGATCGCCGCGCGGCTCATGGCGGGGGAGACCCTGGAAGAGGTCGGCTTTACAGAGGAGCTGATCCCCTCCCACGTCGCGGTGAAGGAGGTGGTCTTCCCCTTCAACCGCTTCCCGGGCAACGACACCCTGCTCAGCCCGGAGATGAAGTCGACCGGCGAGGTGATGGGGATCGACAAGAGCTTCGTTCGCGCCTATCGCAAGGCGCAGCTCGCCTCAGGCTTCCGCTTGCCCACGTCAGGGCGCGCGTTCATCTCGGTGAAGGACTCGGACAAGCCGCTGGTTCTCGCCGCCGCTCGTCAGCTGGTCGCCCTGGGCTTTGAGGTGGTCGCGACGAGGGGAACCGCCAGCTACCTGAAAGATCGGTCCGTGCCGTGCACGCTCGTGAAGAAGGTGATGGAGGGTCGCCCCAACATCGTGGACCGCATCAAGTCGGGAGACATCGACCTGGTGATCAACACGACGGTCGGTCGTCAGGCCATCGAGGACTCTCGCGACATTAGACGGTCAGCCTATGTTCAGGATATCACCTACCAGACGACCATCCCTGGGGCTTGGTCGACCGTAAAGGCCATCGAGTCGCTCCTGAGCGACTCGACGCCGCACATCACGTCACTTCAAGAACTGTATATCTAGGCTGATATGAATCCCGATCCCTACTTCTGTACGCCGCGCGGCTTGGCGCAGATCCGAGCGCGAATCCGACAGATCAAAGAGGCCGACCGACCTCAGAACGTGGCCGATATCGAGGAGGCCCGCGCCCATGGGGATCTCAGCGAGAACGCGGAGTATCACGCCGCCAAAGAGAAACAAGGCCTCCTGGACGCTGAGCTCCGGACCCTAGAGGATCGAAACTCCAGAGCACAGGCGATCGACCCAGCGACGCTCTCAGGCGACAAGGTGGTCTTCGGCGCTACGGTGACGGTCTTACAGGACGACTCCGATGACGAGGTGACCTACCAGATCGTCGGAGAGGATGAGGCGAACATCAAAGAGGGGACGATCTCCTACAAGTCTCCGCTCGCTCGCGCGCTCATCGGCAAGGAAGAGGGAGACGAGGCGACCTTTCAGGCTCCCGGTGGCGCCAGGAGCTACGAGATCGTCGAGGTGAAGTTCTCTTAGGATGGCGTTGGAGGAAGCGATCAGGCTCCGCTCCAACGGGGAGCAGG
>CALCNF010000322.1 GCA_937897815.1 uncultured Pseudomonadota bacterium
CTGATGTTGGGCTCTTACCCCATCACGCCGGCCTCGTCGCTGCTGCATATCCTTTCCAACCTGAAAGAGTATGGCGTCACGACCTTCCAGGCTGAGGATGAGATCGCCGCGGTCTGCTCGGCCATTGGCGCCTCCTTCGGCGGCTCCCTTGGGCTCACGACAAGCTCGGGGCCTGGAATCGCCCTGAAGCAGGAGGCCATCGGGCTCGCCCTGAGCACGGAGCTCCCGCTGATCATCGTGAACGTGCAGCGCGGTGGACCCTCGACGGGCCTGCCGACGAAGACCGAGCAGTCGGACCTGCTGCAGGTCTTGGGTGGACGGAACGGCGACGCTCCATGCGTGGTGATCGCGGCGCGCTCCCCCTCCGACTGCTTCGAGGTCGGAATCGAGGCGGTGCGGCTGTCCACCAGGTACATGATGCCCGTCTTCGTGCTGAGCGACGGATATCTCGCGAACGGATCGGAGCCCTGGTGCATCCCTGATGTGAACGAGATCGACGAGTTCCCCGTCTCATTTGAGACCAACCCCGAAGGTTTCCATCCCTTCCGCCGCGACGAGGAGACCCTGGCAAGGCCCTGGGCCAAGCCAGGAACCCCGGGCCTTGAGCACCGCATTGGCGGTCTTGAGAAGGACTATGGATCGGGCAATGTCTCCTACGACCCCACCAACCATGAGGAGATGACGCGGGTCCGCGTCGAGCGCGTTCAGCGACTCGCGCAGACGGCGATTCCCCCCATGTGCCTTGAGCAGGGTGACGAGACCGGCGACCTGCTGGTCCTCGGCTGGGGTTCGACCTACGGCTCCATTTATCAGGCCGTGGCGCACGCTCGTTCGCGGGGCCTGTCCGTGTCCCAGGCTCACCTGAGGCACCTCAGTCCGTTCCCGCGCAACCTGGGAGAGATCCTCAAGGGCTTCAAGAACGTCTTGATCCCCGAGATGAACACGGGCCAGCTCCTCGGGATTGTCCGAGGGAAGTACCTGGTAGACGCCCAGGGGCTCAATAAGGTGAAGGGACAGCCGTTCAAGGTGTCCGAGATTCGGGAAGCAATCGACTCCCTACTGGCATAAGACGACCAGGAGTTGTCATGACGACCGCAGCAGAAGCTAAGCCGCTCACACACAAAGACTTCTCATCGGACCAGGAAGTCCGCTGGTGCCCAGGATGTGGTGACTACGCCATCCTCAAGGCCATGCAAAAGACCCTGCCGACCCTGGGGCACCCCAAGGAGAACCACGTCTTTGTCTCAGGCATCGGCTGCTCATCGCGCTTCCCGTATTACATGAACACCTACGGGTTCCACACCATCCATGGACGAGCACCTGCGTTCGCGACGGGCCTGAAGCTGGCCAATCCCGAGCTGGAGGTCTGGGTGATCACGGGTGACGGCGACGGATTCTCCATCGGCGGCAATCACTTGCTCCACGCCCTGCGTCGCAACGTGAACCTGAACATTATCCTGTTCAACAACGAGATCTACGGTCTGACGAAGGGCCAGTACTCTCCGACCTCTCGCGTGGGCACGAGGTCGCCCTCGACGCCGCTGGGCTCCGTCGATAGCCCGCTGAACCCCTGCAAGTTCGCGCTCGGCGCCGGCGCGCGATTCGTGGCCCGTACGGTCGACACCAATATGAAGGCGATGATCGCGACGCTCACGGCGGCGCACGGCCATGACGGCGCCTCGTTTGTGGAGGTCTTCCAGAACTGCATCGTGTTCAACGATGGCACGTTCGCAGACTTCACCGACAAGGCCGTGGCCAACGATCGCCAGGTCATCGCGGAGCACGGCAAGCCGCTCGTGTACGGCAAGGAAGGCAATTACGCGCTGCGCGTCACGCCTGGAAGCTTCAGGCTCGAGGCCTTCGAGATCGGAGAAGGCCTGAGCGTGGACGACGCGCTGGGCCATGATGAGAAGGACTCCATGATCGCCCAGATGCTCGTCGAGCTCCGTGGTCCGGATGTCCCCACGGCCGTCGGCGTCATTTACAACGACCCGGTCGAGCAGACCTACGATGAGGGCGTGCAGCTCCAGATCGCCGACGCGATCGAGAAGCGTGGTACGCCCGACTTCAACGAGCTGCTCCGAAAGGGACACACCTGGGAGGTCTAGGAGGAGGCGCTCTTGAGCGCTGACCCTGGGCTCAGTCGGGTGGCCCCGTGCACTTCAGTGCGCCGTCCTGCTCCCAGCAGGTGTCTTCATAGTTGAGGCACTTCATGGCGCCGTCGGCGAGCTCCTTGCACCAATTCCACACGGTGATCACCGCCGGTGTCTTTCGACCTCGGTAGGTGAAGCTCTTGATGCGTAAGGCGTCGCCTCCGGAGGCTCCCCGAAAGGGCTGTGAAGCGATGGTCGCGCCCTCCGCGTCCATCACGACCAGGCCACTGTCACGCACGTAGACGATCTCCTCGCCCGGTCGCGACGGTAGGAGGTCGACACGAAACCCAGCGATGGGGTCGGGCGCGACCGCCAACACCACCTTCTTGAACTCCGGACGTCGCGAAGCGCTCTTCTTCGTTCGCCGCTTGGCCTTACGCTTGGCCTTACGCTTGGCCTTACGCTCGGCCTTTCGCTTGGCCTTACGCTCGGCCTTTCGCTTGGCCTTACGTTTCGCCTTCCGTTCCGAGGCTCGACTCGTCTCTGGGGCCGGCCGTGCGCCCGCCTTCTTCGCCGCCTTTCTCTTGCAGCGCTTCGTCGGGTTGCGCATGCAAAGGCGGGTCTTGGCGTCCCCACCGCACTCAGACTCGACCCTGCACGAACCACAGGCGTTCTTGGGGGCGTCCGAGACGCAGTGCCCCGCTCTGGCCGTCCCAGGCACCAAGACGAGGCTCAGGACCAGGGCGCTGGTCGACACGACGGCGCTCAACGATGGCGAGTAGATACCTATGGTGACTCCTCCAAGGTGACACCCAGAAGCGTACTCGTTCTCTCTGCGACTTCGAAATGCAGCGTTCGGAAGCCGTTCACCGGCGGCCCTGGCCCCATGGAGGACGCGAGCAACCCTCCCGCCTAGCTCTTGAGGGCCTGCAGGAGCTCGCCCATGGTCGCTCCAGCGTCACCGAAGAACATATGGGTCGCCGGGTGCGTGAACAGCGGGTTGTCGACGCCTGCGTAGCCCACCGCGCGGGAGCGCTTGCACATGACGACGCGCTTTGAATCCCACACCTTCAGCACGGGCATGCCGTAGATAGGGCTGGACTCGTCGGTCTCTGCTCCCGGATTCACGATGTCGTTGGCCCCGATGACCAGGACCACGTCCGTGTCGGGGAAGTCCCCATTGATCTCGTCCATCTCGAAGACGATGTCATAGGGAACGTTCGCCTCGGCGAGGAGGACGTTCATGTGCCCTGGGAGGCGACCTGCGACCGGGTGAATCGCGAAGGTGACCTCGACTCCAGCCGCGCGCAGCGTCTTGGAGATCTCGTGAACCGTGTGCTGAGCGCGCGCGACCGCGAGCCCGTAGCCGGGCGTGATCACCACCTTCTTGGCGGCGAGGAGCTCACCAGCGACCTGGGCCGCGTTCGTCTCCTGAATCTCTCCCGCTTCGCCAGCGTCTGCGTCACCCGACGGCTTCGCCACCGGGGCGGCGCCGAAGCCACCAAAGATGACGCTCACGATCGAGCGGTTCATGGCTCGGCACATGATGATCGAGAGGATGAGGCCGCTCGAGCCCACCAGAGCGCCGGTGACGATGAGCAGGTCATTGCCCAACATGAACCCAGCCGCTGAGGCGGTCCAACCCGAGTAGGAGTTCAGCATGGACACCACGACGGGCATGTCCGCGCCGCCGATGGCCATCACGAGGTGGACACCCAGGACCGCCGCGATGCCGGCGGCGATCAGAAGAGGCTGCAGTCCATCGGCGGGGCTCGCCTTCGCGACCATGACGCAGAGGACGATGGAGCCGATGAGCATGGCGAGGTTGACCAGATGTCGACCAGGCAGCAGCAGCGGCTTGGACTTGATGGAGCCCCGGAGCTTACCGAAGGCGATCACGGAGCCCGTGAAGGTGAGCGAGCCGATCCAGATGTCGATGAAGATCTCGACGTTGAAGAGCGCTCCGGCGTGGCTGCCATGATCACCCACGTAGGCCGCGAAGCCCACCAGGACCGCCGCCAGGCCCACAAAGCTGTGGAGGATCGCGACGAGCTCGGGCATCGCCGTCATCGCGACGCGAGCCGCCAGGGTCGCTCCGATGACGGCCGCCAGGAGAATGGCGCCCACGAGCGGCCCGAACGAGGTGACCTCGCCACCGGTCGCCATAGCGACCACGGCGATGAGCATGCCGATGATGCCGTAGAGGTTGCCCTTTCGAGCGGTCTCCTGACTGGAGAGTCCACCGAGGCTCAGGATGAAGAAGACGCCTGCGATCAGGTAGGCGACAGTGAGTAGCGCTTGATCCATCGTGGCCCCCTACTTCCGGAACATCTTCAGCATGCGCTGAGTCACGAGGAATCCGCCGCTCACATTAATCGCGGCGAAGAACACGGCCAGGAGCCCCAGAATGATCTCCGGGGAGCCCAGGTCACCCGATACGTGGTGCATACCCCCGATCAGGATAATGCCGCTGATGGCGTTCGTGACGCTCATGAGCGGCGTATGCAGGGCCGCGGTCACCGACCATACGACCTGCCATCCGACGAAGCAGGCCAGGACAAAGACCGTGAGCTGCTGAATGAACTTGGTCAGGGCCGGGTCAGCGTCCTGTCCCCCCAGGGTCAGCTTCAAGGCCGCCCAGCCGCCTATCAGCGCCAGGATGGTGAGCCATCCCCATCCGCTGATCGGCCCAGGCTCATTCGCGGGCGCGGCCGCCGGCTCGGGCTCGGGAGCTGCGGCTGCTTTCGGCTCCGCGGGTTTCGCCTCGGGCGCCGGCGCTGCCGGCTTAGGAGCCGGCGCTGGCGCCTCGGGCGGTGGAGGAGGAGGCCACATCGTCTCCCCCTCGTGGGTGATGATCGCCCCCCGGATGATCTCGTCATCGAGGTCCACATCGTACTCAGCGCCCTTCAGGTCACTGAGCAGGTGCACCATATTCGTGCCGTACAGCTCGGAGGCCGTCGTCGCCAGACGGCTCGCCAGGTCGGTATAGCCGATGATCGTGACGCCGTTGCGTTGGCATGCGACGCCTGGCTCGGTGGACTCGCAGTTGCCGCCCTGCTCTGCCGCAAGGTCGACGACGACCGAGCCGGGCTTCATGGCGTCCACCATGGTGTTGTCCCAGAGCAGCGGCGCCTTCTTGCCGGGAATCAAGGCCGTGGTCACGACAATATCAATCTCGGGGGCCTGCTCTCGAAAGAGCGCCATCTCGGCGTCGATGAACTCCTTAGACATGACCTTGGCGTATCCGCCACCGCCATCTCCTGACTCCTCGAACTCGAGCTCCAGGAACTCCCCGCCAAGGCTCTCGACCTGCTCTTTCACCGCGGGTCGGGTATCGAACGCCCGAACGATCGCGCCAAGGGACTTGGCCGTAGCCAGCGCCTGCAAGCCAGCGACACCCGCGCCGATCACGAGGACCTTCGCCGGCGCGATGCGTCCAGCTGCCGTGATCTGGCCGGTGCAGAAACTACCGAAGACGCCGGCCGCCTCGATCACCGCGCGGTACCCGGCGATGTTCGCCATAGACGACAGCGCGTCCATCTTCTGGGCGCGGCTGATACGCGGAATCGCGTCCATGGCAAACGAGGTGATGTTTCGCGCACGCAGCTGGTCCACCAGCTCTTCATTCTGGGCGGGCCACAAGAAGGAGATCAGGCTCGCTCCCTCGCGGATCTTGCCGACCTCCTCCGAGCTCGGCTCACGAACCTTCAAGATGAGGTCGGCCTCACTCCAGACGGAGGCGGATTCGGACACGATGGTCGCGCCGGCCTCTTCATAAGCCGCGTCCAAAAAGGTCGCGGCCGATCCAGCGCCGCTCTCTACGTGGACCTCAAAACCGAGGTCACGGAGCTTGCCGACCGTGGTCGGTGTCGCGGCAACGCGGCGCTCGCCATCACAGCTTTCCTTAGGGATCCCGATACGCATCTAGGGCCTCGCGGTCATCGAGTTCAACGGGAGGCGCATGGTAGGGCATGGAGTCGCGATTGGGAACCCCAGACCTCTACGTATCTCGCGCGCCCGTGCGAGGGGGTCATGCGCAGGCGCCCTGCGCACGCGCCCTCGCTGGCCCGCCGCGCTCCGGTTTCCTGACAGACTTGTCAGGGCCGATCGGCCTCTCCCGCTCGGTTACAGTCCTACCGCCTGCTCCAGCCCGGTCTCCCAGCGCGTCGCCAGCTCGCTCAGGCACGCGTCCACGAGGACGCCTCCGCCCTGCTGCCGAATCACGACGCGCTCACCGCTGGTGCTCCCGAGCACGGTGAGCGGGGCTCCGTGGCGCTCCGCTGCCTCTCGAACAGCGGCAGCCTGACCGGGCTCATAGGCGACGAGGATTCGCGCCGGGTCCTCTCCAAAGAGCAGCTGGTCAAGCCGACCCTGACGAGGCACCTCAATGGCGCAACCGACGCGCGGCCAGCCCGGTCCGCCGAAGCCCATCTCGGCGATCGCTACGGCGAGTCCGCCCTCGCTGAGGTCGTGAGCCGCCTGAATCTGGCCCGCTCGTACGAGGTCACGGCAAGCGCCCTGGACAGCCAGCTCGACCTCAGGGGCCCACTCGGGCGGACGACCCGCGCAGATGCCATGCTGGTCCTGCAGGTAGGCCGAGCCAGCCAGAGACGCTCCGCCCTGCCCTTCCAGGTCACCGAGCAGCGCGATCTCCAGGCCTGCTTGGCCGAAGGCGGTCTGCGAGACGCGCTCCACGTCTTCGACTCGCCCGACGACCGCCACGCTTGGGGTCGGCTTCACGGCCGTGTCACCGGTCTCGTTGTAGAGGGAGACGTTGCCGCTGACGACGGGCGCGTCGAAGGCGCGACAGGCGTCGCCGAGGCCGCGAATCGCCTCGACAAACTCCCACATGATCTCGGGTCGCTCCGGGTTGCCGAAGTTGAGGCAATCGGTGGTTCCCAGGGGCTCCGCGCCCACGCACGCCAGGTTTCGACAGCACTCCGCGATCGCCATCGCGGCGCCCCGGTAGGGGTCGAGCCAACAGAGCCTCGGGTTGCAATCGACGGTCAGGGCAACGCCGCGCTTGCCCTCCGGGAGCCGGATCACCGCGGCATCAGCGTCTCCGGGTCGAGAGACGGTTCCGATGCGAACCATGTGGTCGTACTGCCTGTAGATCCAGCGGCGCGAAGCGATGTTCGGTCCCGCCAGGACCTCAGCCAGCATGGCCGTCGCCTCCTCGCCGGCCGCCAGGTCGGCGATCCCGTCCAGATCCAAGACCCATCGCTGGGCCAGATCGGCGGGCTCAGCCGTCGGGCGGGCGGACTTGGGTGCCTTGTCCGTGATGGGCGCAACAGGGATGTCTGCCACGATGCCATCGTGCCAGGTCACGACGACCCGTCCGGTATCCGTGACCTCACCCACTACGCTCGCGTCCAGGTCCCATCGCTCGACGATCTCGCGGATCTTATCCTCGGTCCCTCGCGCGGCCACGAGCAGCATGCGCTCCTGGCTCTCCGAGAGCATCATCTCGTAGGGCGTGAGGTTCTCAGCTCGTTGGGGCACGGCATCGAGATTCAGGCTGAGCCCAACCCCACCACGATCCGCCATCTCAAAGCTGGAGGAGGTGAGGCCCGCCGCACCCATGTCCTGGATGCCGACCACGTAGTCGGTCTTGAAGAGCTCAAGGCAGGCCTCCAGGAGCAGCTTCTCCGTGAACGGATCGCCGACCTGGACCGTCGGCCGCTTGGCCTCGCTCTCGTCGTCAAAGACATCGGAGGCCATGGTGGCGCCGTGAATGCCATCGCGACCCGTCTTGGCTCCGATGTACATGACGGGGTTCCCGACCCCGCTCGCGTTCGCCAGATAGATCTGGTCGTCGCGAACCAGGCCCAGGTTGAAGGCGTTCACGAGAATGTTGCCGTCGTAGCTGGGGTCGAAGGTGACCTCGCCGCCGACCGTCGGGACCCCCATGCAGTTCCCGTAGCCGGCGATGCCAGCGACGACACCATCGACGAGGTACTCGGTGCGTGGGTGATCCACGCTGCCAAAACGCAGAGAGTTGAGGTTCGCCACGGGTCGCGCGCCCATGGTGAAGACGTCCCGAAGGATACCGCCGACGCCGGTGGCCGCCCCCTGGTAGGGCTCGATGAAGGACGGATGGTTGTGGCTCTCCATCTTGAAGGCCGCCGCCCAGCCGTCTCCCACAGAGACGATGCCGGCGTTCTCTCCCGGCCCCTGAATGACGTTCGGGCCCGTGGTCGGCAGCGTCCCCAGGTGGATCCGCGAGCTCTTGTAGGAGCAGTGCTCGGACCACATCACGCTGAAGATCCCCAGCTCAGTGAGGTTCGGCTCACGACCTAGGCACTCCAGAACGCGCTGGTACTCCTCGTCGGTGAGCCCATGCTCGCTGACGAGCTCCGCTGTGATCGTTGGATGGTTGTCGAACATCGTCTATGCCTCCGCCTGGACCGCAGCGATGAGGCCCTCAAAGAGAAGCCGGCCATCGGTGTTCCCGCCGTTCGCTGGGCCACCGACGAGCGCCTCGGCGCAGCGCTCTGGGTGGGGCATCATCCCGAACACGTTGCGACCAGCGTTCATGATCCCCGCGATGCCCGCCATGGAGCCATTGAGGCTCGCCCGCTCAGCGACCGAGCCATCGTCCTCAAGGTATCGCAGGAGGATCTGCCCCTCCCCTTCGAGTCGCGCCAGGCCCTCGGCGTCGATCGTGTAGTTGCCCTCGTTATGAGCGACCGGGATCGTGACCTCAGGCTTGCTGACCACATGAGAGGTCAAGGCGCTGGAGGTGTGCTCGACCTTCAGGCGTACGTCCTGGCAGAGGAACTTCAGCGACAGGTTCTGGATCAGCGCGCCGGGCAGGAGGCCCGCCTCGGTGAGCATCTGGAACCCGTTGCAGATCCCCAGGGTCAATCCACCCGAACTGGCGTGGGAGGTCACCGCCTCCATGATCGGCGAGAATCGCGCGATGGCGCCGCAGCGTAGGTAGTCCCCGTAGCTGAAGCCCCCGGGCAGAACCACGAGATCAGCGCCATCGAGGCTGGTGTCTTTATGCCAAACGAAGCGCGTCTCGACGCCCATCACGTGTTGGAGCACGTGATAGCAGTCATGATCGCAGTTCGAACCTGGGAAGACGACGACCGCCGCTTTCATTCTGCTTCCTCGAGCTCAAATTTTGTTCTATTTATAATTATTTCTCTTCTAAAGCTTAAGAAATGTGTTAACATTTCTTTAAGACCCATAACTTTTGGAACCCCATCTACAAGAGCCAGCAAAATCACTCCAAAAGTATCTTGAA
>CALCNF010000323.1 GCA_937897815.1 uncultured Pseudomonadota bacterium
CTCGGCGAGACGGATGATGTCCCGTCCGTCGCTCAAGACCACCTTCAGAAGATCCTTGAGATAGAGGACCCCCACGACGTTGTCGATGCTCTCTCGGTAGACTGGGTAGCGGGAGAAGCCGCACGCGTCGATGGTGGCGAAGACGTCCGTAAGGGATGCGTCCTGGCTGATGGCGTGCACGTCGGTGCGCGGGACCATGATCTCTCTGGCGACCTTGTCGTCGAGCTCCAACACACCGGTGAGCAGCTCGGTGGCCTCACGATCGATGGAGCCCTCTGCGCTACCGAGTCGCACCAGCTCTTCGATGTCCTCCTCGGTCACCAGACTCTTCTCGCTCTCGAACTCCCCGCCCATGGTCTCGACGACCTGCTGGGTCAAGAAGACCAGGAGCCGGGTGAACGGCATAAAGAAGCTGTACGAGAAGTTCAGGAGCGGCAGGGACACGAGGTATCGCTCGGGGTGGTGCTTCGCGAACGTCTTAGGCGCGACCTCTCCGAAGATCAGGATCATCAGGGTCATAGCGCCAACGGCGATGGGGATCCCCCAACCGGCGTAGGGCGTCGGCTCCACGAGCCTTCGCGTCATGTCCGTGGCGAGGGCTGAGGCCGTGATGTTGACCAGGTTGTTGCCCACGAGCAAGGTCGCGAGGACCAGGTTGGGCTTCTCAAGCCAAGCCGCCAGCATCCGCGGCAGACGCTCCCCATCCTCGACCCTCGCACGAAGTCGGACCTCCGAGAGCGAGAGCAGCGCGGTCTCCATGCCTGAATAGAGCGCTGAAAGAACCACCAGTATGGGGATGGTAAGCGCTTCTCCTGTGACGGTGTCCAAGTGCGTCCTGGTCGGAATGGAGGGGCTCGCGAGCCCAAGTGTGGCCCTACGCCACTACGGACTCATGATGGTATCAGAGGGATCCGCGGACGCGCAACGAACTCAGCGTCCCGTGTGGCTCGTCTGGTCTCACGGGCCCCCCACGGCTGCGCGGGTGCCCGAACGCCCTCAGTTGTGCTTGAGGGGGTCGTAGTTGTGCGGGGCCTGCTTACCGGCCGCCTTCCACTTCAAGACGACCTCCTCGGGCACGCGTGGCACCCAGTGCGGGCGCATGGGTGAAGATCCCCAGAGCATGGTGACGGTCGGCGGGACGTCCCCCTGGAGGAACGCCTTGTCGTACCCGTAGATGTCCGTGAGGAAGACTGGCTTGCCGTCGTGGGCCACGTCGACCGTGATGTACTCGGTGATCAGATCGAGGGGCTTCTTGAGCGGCATCCCTCGCTGCGTCTTGTCGGAGAGCAGGCTTCGTCGGACGTCGTCAGGCTCCCAACCGTCCTGAACCAGAAGCCAGTTGGCGAAGTCCAGCGCACGATCGACGCGAACACACCCGTGAGAGAAGTCGCGCCGCGGCTTGTTGAACAGCTCCGGCTTATTGGTGTCGTGCAAGAAGATCGCTCGGCTGCGCTCCAACAGGAACTTCACCTTGCCCAAGACGTTCCCCGAGCCCGACCGCTGGATCAGGACCTGCTTACCCGAGGGCAGGGTCTGTCGAATGATGTTGGACTTCTTGAGGTAGTTGGGGTCCTCGGCCAGCTTCGCCTTCACCTCGCCGCGCTCGACGCGCTTGGGCAGGATCCAGTCCGGGTGAACGATCGCCTCGTAGAGCCGGGTGCGAAAGACCTCGGTGCGATTGATATGACCCTGGAGGAGCTTGACCTTGTTGTCGTCGAGGCGGTTCGAGCCGACGATCGCTCGGTGACGTCGCGTGACCTCGCCCCCCTCAACCACCTGAACCTCAAAGAGCGGAAGGTTGACGCGGATATAGGGCTCCCCGAGGTCGCGGTAGGTGTACTCACGGATCCGACGCAGGGCGAGGTCGATCTGCTCGAGACGCCTCGCGAGGGGCACGTTCATGCTCTTGATCGTGCCCGTGAAGACGTAGCCGTCGGCGTCGAGCTCGTGGTGCTCCTGGTAGTTCTTCACCGCGGCCAGGGTCTGGTCGCCGTAACGCCCGTTGATGGGACCGTCATACAGACCCTCGCAGGCGAGCCGCTCCTGGAGGAGCTTCACCTCTGAGCCCTCCATCTCCGGCTTGATCTTCCAGCTCTCGTGCAGAGTTGGGCACTTCGCGTTCTTGGATCTCTCGGCGTAAAAGGCGCGCGCCTTCCGCAGCGGCGCGTAGGAGGGATGAGGCGGCAGCAGGTCGGCCATTGCGCGGCCAGGCTCCGGGGCCTCGAGGAGATCGAGCATGGCCTTGAGGATGCGCTTTCTCCACTTGGGCCGCTCCTCCATCTTGCCGATGGGCGCCGAGACCTTGAAGGGTCCGGTGCGCTTGAGGATTCGGAAGTCGAGCACCGCGCGGAGCAGGGCCCGGCCCAGGGCCGCCTCGATCTGAGCGGCGCGGGTGCTCAGGGTTCGGGCCGCTGCGCCATCGAGGAGCTTGCGAGCGGCCTCGACGTCCTGCACGGACGGCCGCTCGCTCACCTCAGCGAGTCGGCCGATGGCGTCCTTTTGGTCAAAGGTCGAGGAGCGGAGGAGGGCAACCAGCAGCGTCTCCTGCGTGATCTTGGGCCCCTCGGCTCGGGCCGCGGCCCAGGTCTCTCGGGCGTCCTCGACTCGCTTGGAGAGGGTGTCCACGCCGTACGATCCGGGGCTGAGCCCCTGATCCTCGAGATCTCCGAGCCACGCGAGCAGGGCTTCAGAGAAGGGGGTCAACCCCCGCGCGTCCACGAAGATCCCGGGTCCGACGCGTCGGTGAAACTCCGCTCGAAGATCCGGAAACCATGTGTCGGCGCTCACCGCGTCGGCCAGGGCCGTCGGGAGCTCCGAGACGCTGTTGCTGGTCGCGGGGCGATCGTGAATCGCCTTATGGGCTCCCTCAAGGGCCAGGACCAGCGGCATCAGCCCGGCGCTGGCGTCGTCGGCTGGAGCCTCCGATTCGGGGGCTGGCGCCTCGCTGGCCTCGGTCGTCGCCGGCGTCGGCGCGGGCGCAGGCTCGGCAGGCGGCGGTTCGGTTTGAACGTTCGCCGCAACCAGGGCGCCTACCAGCGCACCTACCAGACCGACTCCTATGTAGCCCTCGCGTGTCCCCACGATCTCCTCCCTGACAAGAGAGAGATCACGAGGGAGGGGCTGAGGTCAAGGCTCTCGCGACAGGACGAGCCCTGTAAGACGTTTTGAGGCGCTACTCGTCGTCCTCTTCTTCGTCCTCGTCGTCGTCCTCGTCGTCCTCATCCTCGTCGTCGTCTTCGTCGTCCTCGTCGTCCTCATCCTCGTCCTCGTCGTCCTCTTCCTCGTCCTCTTCCTCGTTCTCTTCCTCGTCCTCTTCGTCCCCGCCGCCGTAGGCGCTGTCATTGGGGACCATGGGCTGCATCTCGCGGGTCACCGAGCTCGGGTTCGGCGTTGGGATTGGACGGGCGAGCGTCGCGCTCGAAGGTCGAAGCGCGCTCGGCGGTGGGCTTCCGCGGTTCGGCGGTGAGCGCTCGAAGTTGGAGGAGCCTGAGTTGTTCGCTGAGCCTCGGGCCGGCGCTGAGGAGCGAGGGGCTGCCCGCCGGTCCTGAGCGGCGCGTCGCCGCTCCGCCGCGCGATCCTTGGCGCTGGGCTTGGGCTTGGGCAGGTTTTTCCTGGCCGACGGCTTTTGTGCCTTGTCCTGCTCGTCTTCGTCTTCGCTCGCGGAGGCCTTGAAGCGAGGCTTGTGCTTCTTAAAGCCCCGCACCCTGGGCTGCTCCGGTCGGCAGTCGGGCTTCCCGACGGTTCCACGACACCCGACACCCAGGACACCGTCTCGAGTGGCCGAGCGCATGCGAGCGTCCTGCTTGAGCACCATCCGGAGGATCCGGTTGGGCTGGCTGGTGGAGCCGTCCGCCCCCTTCACCTTCTTGTCGAAGAACCGGTCCTTGAACTGGACGGCGAAGTGCAGGTCGAGCCGCGCGTTCTTGAAGGGGACCTTGGGGATGATCCGGATCGTGGATGAAGGATCCACGGCGATGTCGATGTCGTCGCCGCTCGCTCCGACCTCCTTGAACAGGATGACCGTGTGATCTTTCCCTCGTTTGCGCTTCCCTCGTTTGCCCTTGGCGGACGTCAGCTCGCTCTGGAGACCCACCTCGACGAGAAAGCGGAACTCTCCGACGTCGATGTCTCCAAGCTCAATGGGTCCAAGCTGCTTTGTGGGCACGATGGGTTTGACGATACGGGTCTGAGACAGGCCCAGGTCGACGCTGGCGACGAGCGTTTCCGCAGAGCCCTTCCAGTCCACATCGACGGTCCCGCCCAGGATCCCGCGCAGGTCGTATCCCGCCGCGCGCTTCACGATGCGCGCGGATCCGATCTGAATCCCGCTCATCTCTTCGATCACGACCTTCGCGGCGCCCTCGGGTCCCGCGACCACGCTCCCACCGTTGATCTCCCCGCCCTGGATCTGGGCGTCGAAGGTCACCGACGGGTTCTCACCGAGCAGGGACAGGAGCCCCACGTCGAGCTCAAGGGAGTCGACCGCGAGGAGCGGCCCGGGGGCCGGCTTCCCGCTCTTCGTGAGGCTGCCATCAGGTGGGAAGCGCACGGTGACGTCATTGAGATCCAGATCACCGGTGATGCCGATGTCGAGCTCGCCGATCTCCAGATCTCCCCCCAGGGCTTCGCTGCCCTTCACCGAGAGGTAGTCAGCGGTCTGCTCGGTGGGGAACGTCAGCACCAGGAAGACGGCGCACATGACGAAGAAGAACAGAGAGTAGCCCAGAGAGCGCCCGATGCGCCCGAGCCAGAGGGACACGTTCATGATCCGTCCTCCTTGCCCTTGTAGTAGAAGGTCGACACCGTGAAGGTCGCGTTCTTACGGGCCACGTAGCCGTTGGCGAACTCGCGCGTCATCTCGATGTCGGTGACGTAGAGGAGCTGACTCGTCTTCTCGATCTTCTCGAGAAGCGCATAGATGGCTTCGAAGGTCACGGGATCGGAGAGGGTGATGGGCTGATCTCGTCGGTAGTAGCCGTCATCGCTCTCCTTCTTGTCCTTGCCTGCCCCCTTCTTGCGCCGCTTCTTCTTCTTCTTCTCCAGGTAGACCTCTTGGGTCTGATCGAACTGCATCACGTCGCTGAGCTTCTTCTGACCTGTGATCTCGCCACGTCGGTCGCGGGCGGTGAACTCGATCTTCTTGGCGATCTCGTTCACGGCCAGCTTCAGGTTGAGGTCGACGTTCTTCGCTGCCTTGTTGCGCATCTGATCGGTCGCGCGCTTCTGGGCGAGGAACTTGGCGCTGCCGGCGTAGATGGCCTTGAGCGCTCCTCGATCCTGCTCGACCTTCTTCTCCATCGAGCTGATCTCGCTGGAGAGCCAGAGTTGGCCGAGTCCAGTCACGGCGATGACGAGCACCCCGAGCATGGAGGAGACAAGGATCTTCTCCCGGCGGCTCATCCGGCCAAATGCGCTGAAGATTCGCTCCATCATCGGTCACCTCCGTCGCGGCCAGGTCCCTCCGCCTCTTCCTTAGAGGGCTGCTCGGAAGCGCCCTCCTTCTTCTCCGGCTCAGGCTCCTGACAGTCGATCTCGACCTTGAGCTGGAAGCGCAGCCAATCTTGACGATCTCCGAAGCTGATGCGCGTGGTCTCGCTGGTCTCGACCTCGCTAAAGCAGGTGTTCTTCTTCAGCTCGCTCGTGAAGGCTTCTACGGCCTCAATGTCGTTCGCCTCACCCTTGAGGAACATGTTCTTCAGATCCGCTTGAACCTGCTTGAGCTCGACCTCATAACCGCTCTTCTTCTCCGCGTCGTCCGGATCTTCAGAGCCCTCGTCAGGCTCCTCATTGGCGATCTCAATGCCGTTGACGGCGTGTTGAACCGTCGTCACGTCATAAAACGATCGGAAGGCGCTCGCCTCCGGGAAGATGGGTTCATCTTCTTTTTTCACGGGCTTGAGCAGCTGCTTCTTCACCTTGTCAAAGCTGTCCCGCCGCTCTCCCAGGACGTTCTCACTGAAGTCCTCCAGGGCGGCCGTGAGCTGTCCGTGATGGGCCTCGAGCGCCTGCAGCTCCAGGACCTGACGGCCGAAGTACCCGCTGATGAGCAGGAAGGCGATCACGATGAGGAAGCCCGCCCGGTCGCGGAGGGCCTTGAAGTCCGACTCATAGGCCAGATCGCCCTGGCGGAAGTTCAGCGACTCACCGGACGCCTCGTCGACCAGGCGCAGCCCGAGCCCTACAGCCGCGGGGATGGAGACCTGAGCCTGGGGATCCATCGCGAGCTGGGACCAGGGTTGCCTCGAGATCACCGGGATCTGAATAGGGAGCTCCAGGTCCTTGGCGACGACGTCCTCAATTCCTGGGAGTCGGCAGGTGCCGCCGAACAGATAGACCCGATCGACGCGCTCGCCGCCGCGCTGTCCGTGAGCGTGCAGCGTCAGGCGTATGTCTCGGAGTGTAGGGGCGAGGGCGTCGCTGACGATCTGGGCGTAACGGGCGCTCGTACCGTCCCCCTCGATGGCGGCGCTGGTACCGTCCAGGCGCACGGACTGGTGCTTGATACGCTCCGCTTCGCCGTAGTCGAGCTCTAGAGCCTCGGCCAAAGCGAGGGTGAGCTGGTGGCCTCCGCGCCCGATGGCGCGTGTGAACTGCACCACGCCGTCGGAGACGATGGCGACCGTGGTCTCCTCGTGACCGATGTCTACGAGCGCGACCGTCTCCTCCGGATCGCCGCCGAGGTGCTTGAGAAGCCGCCCGTAGCCGAGGGTCGCCAGGGTGACCACTCGGGG
Source organism: uncultured Pseudomonadota bacterium (assembly GCA_937897815.1). Lineage (GTDB taxonomy): Bacteria > Myxococcota_A > UBA9042 > PHBI01 > CALCNF01 > CALCNF01. The sequence goes on from CALCNF010000323.1 coordinate 6,732, forward strand.
ATCCGCCTCGCCCTCCTTGAGCTCATCGAGCATGCCCACGAGCCAGTCGCGGTCGACCGCGGGGCAGAACAGCCGCGCGCTCTCCTCGTCCTCCTCGATCAGCGAGTAGTCGTAGACGAGGCTGTCGAGGTCGCCAGGCAGCTTCCCTTCGAGCTGAAATCCGAGGACGCTGCGGATGCGTCGCTCATCGGAGAAGGGCAGCTCCAGCTCACGGCTCAGGACGCGACCACCCGCGATGGACGTGGCCAGCGCGTCGTAGTCGTCCACGGAGCGGAGGGTCGCTCGCACGAGGTCGCGAAGCGACGTATCCGCGGGCGTCCCATCCGGTGTCCTGGGTACGCGATGCTCAATCACGTCGACCAGGGAGAAGGCCCGAAGCGTGGAGTCGAAGATGGCGGCCTTGATGGACCAGCTACCGATGTCGAGCCCGATGACGGTTTGCGCCATGGTGGAGTCCTCAGTGGATATGACTGTAGACCGTGGCCCCGCTGGCCAGGTCGATCACAGTCGTGTGTTCGCGTTCGGTCTTCCGGTAGACGCCATTGGACGTGATCCGGACCATGGTCGTCGTCACACCGAGGTGCTCCTTGACCAGACGGGAGTTGATCGGGAGCGCGGTACCATCGCCGATCACGCCCGGAAATTTCTGAAAGAACTGCACGAACTGATTCATGTTCGTGAAGGGGGTGGAGTAGGCGGCCTTCTTGAGGTCGCGACAGGTCTGCAGAGCGATAAGCGCCTCGTCCATGGGGGCGATCTGTCCAGGCATGATGTTCCAGCACAGGAGCAGCTTGGCGGCGTCGTCCGGGAGCGCCTCGCAGAGCACGCCCTTAAGCGTCCCCAGATCGGCGTCATTGACGTTCAGCTTGCCCGTGGAGAAGACCGTGAGCTTGTCCCGGATCTTGCAGTACACGTCGGAGGGGAGACCCTCGACCAGCTGGACCTCGCCGACGGTGTCCATGCGCGCGTTCTTCGAGTCGTAGCCGTACGCCCCGTAGTCCGTGGACTCTGCTCCGCCCGAGTCGATGAACCGCCCGTCGGGTCCGATGTCGGTCTTGGTGTCGTCCGCGTCCGTCCAGTCCATGATGTTGGCGATCAGCTCGACGATCTCGTCCTCCGAGTCGAACTCTCCTGACTCCAGGAAGGGTCGAAACAGACCGTAGAGCTTCAGGCCAAGCTGGTTGCGCCCGTTGCTCCGCTTGGTCGAGGTTCGCCCCTTGCCCTTGGGAGTCGCTGCCACCATGTGGGGCGGATCGCTCGCGGCCGCGTTCAGGTTGGCCCGAGAGTCTTCGGCCGTGACCTCACAGCGGAACTCGCCTGTGTTCACACCGACGGCCTCTTCCTGGCTCAGATCCAGGATGTCGAGACCAAAGAAAGAGGCCTTACCTGTGGAGAAGATCTTCACGAACTCGCAGGCTTGCCGCCAGATCTCGAGCTTCGCGCCTCCGCCCTTGCCCATCAGCGAGAGCGCCGCCTTCATCTGGGGGAAGTTGCGCTTGGCGTTCACCGCCAGGCTGGCGATCTCGGTCGCGCTCCGCGCGTGATAGAAGGCCTGCGTGTCGGAGGTCACGTTCCCGGCCATCCAGATGTTCGTTCGTGTGTTGTAGGCGAACTCCGTGGACAGGGCGCCCATGATCGCCACCGTGACGAGCACGACCAGCAGGGCCACGCCCCGCTGAGACGAGGGCACGTCCGCGCGTACGGTCTGCCGAGCGGCTCGCAGGCTCACGGCGACGGCGCGCCTGAGCTTCATGGGGTTTCTCAGTACCAAAGTGGGTCCGTCACTCGAATCTCGGTCTGGGTCTCCAGGAGGTACTCCTGGTCCTCGTCATCCACGAGGACAAGGCGGATGCGCACCCGATTGGGCAGGAAGATGTCCTCGAGGACCTCGCCCTCGGCCTTGTCGATCATCTTGTCCATGCCCTCGGCGGCGGCGATCCCGGCGATCCCGCTTGCGTCGTCATTGCGGACGCTCTCGGCCGCCTCGCGCGCCTTCTCGATCTCCTTCATGATCGCCCGCTTCTCCTGGGCGTCCTCGATGGTGACCTCCCAATCGTCGCGCCAGTCTTCCTTGCCCTTGTCGTAGTAGCTGAGCTCGAACTCGGCGACGCCGCTGAGCACGACCTCCTCCTCGCCACCTTTTCCGGGCCGATCGTCGACGTGGTACTTCACCCTGCGGATGATCGCCGGCTCTCCCTCTTCGTCGCGGTCGAGGCGGTACTCCAGCTCCAGCTGGTCGCTCTCATGGGCGTCCCGGCGGATGGGCTCGTAGGCGCTGGTGTTGAAGATCACCTGGTCGTTGCTCCCATCAAACAGAGTCTGGGTGCGCTGATCTTCGGCCTGGTGGAGGCTCAGGTACGACATGGACAGCTCACGCTTGATCCGATGAAGGAAGACCCGAGCTCCGTGGTAGCGCTCCTGAAGGAGCTCGGCGCGCTGCTGACTCTGGATGGTGATCACCAGGCTGCTGTAGACGAGCACGCCCATGAGCGCGAGGAGCGCTACGGCGACCATGACCTCCAGGAGCGTCATGCCGGTCGAGGAACCGAGATCGGGGCGCGAGGGCTTCAAATCGGTTGATTCTCCTCTTCCGCTTCCGGGACGGCCGTGATGTAGGTCTCGATCTCCAGGGTCTTGTTTGCCTGCCCGCGCTCGTCCCAGGCGATCCGCACGCGGAGCTTTCGCGTGCTCTGGGCGGCCTGCTCGATGATCGTCGGGATGAAGGAGGCGATCAGGGGGATGTTCATGCACATCTTGCCCAGGTTGATCCCGCACAGCTGGGCGAACTCCGGGTCGAGCAGGGCGGCCAGAGCGCCGAGCGCGGCCGTATCCATGCCCGACTGGCCCAGGGCCGATAGGGGGTCCGAAGAGGGGCCCCCCTCACCCATAGCGCCGCCACACAGGGCGCTCATGATCGGCGACTGCGTCACGTTCTCGGTGGCGGAGGAGCCCATCATGTTGATGTTCTCCGCCTCCATGGTCAGCCCCACGAGGTCGTAGGAGCAGGTGAACTTGTCGAACCCGTCCGGAAGATCACAGTCCCGGTCCTCCAGAGAGTTCTCTGGGAAGCCCTCGAGTCGATACTCCTCCTCGATGTCGAGGATCACCGTGTCCAGAAGCTGGGTGGCCGTGGACAGGTTGTAGACGCGGGCGCCCTGCAGGAGCGACGAACCCTGAGTGGCTGAGATGGCCGACATCAGGAAGGCCAGGATCGCCATCGCGACCATGACCTCGAGCAGCGTAAAGCCTCGGTTGTCCCATCGCCTCATCCGTCGCTCTCCCGGATAAAGCTGCTCTCGTCGAGGACCTCGTTGTGGCGCTTGACGCTTCCCATGAGGCCGTCGAGGTCGAGGGTGACCATCTCCTCGGCCTCCTCCTC
>CALCNF010000324.1 GCA_937897815.1 uncultured Pseudomonadota bacterium
CGATCCGCGGCTACAAGACCGTCTTCGTCATGCCGGACAAGATGAGCGAAGAGAAGATCGCCGCGCTCCGAGCCTTTGGCTCGCGCGTGATCGTCACGCCGACGAACGTTGAGCCCGAAGACCCGAGGAGCTACTACCGTGTGGCGGAGCAGGTGGTGCGGGAGACGCCGGGCGCGATCCTGGCGAACCAGTACCACAACCCCTCCAATCCGAAGGCCCACGAGCTGTCCACGGGCCCTGAGATCTGGGCCCAGACCGAGGGCGAGGTCGACGCGCTCGTGGTGGCCATGGGTACCGGAGGGACGATCTCGGGATTGGGACGCTACCTGAAGTCCAAGAAGCCTGAGACCAAGATTGTCGGCGTCGATCCCGTCGGGAGCATCTACTACGACTACTTTCGGACTGGCGCGATCACCGAGGCGAGCTCGTATCGTGTCGAGGGCTTCGGCGAGGACTTCCTTCCGTCGACCATGGACTTTGGTCCCCTCGATGACGTGATTCGCGTCTCGGATAAGGACTGCTTTCAGTGGACTAGAAAGCTGGTTCGCTCTGAGGGGATCTATGCGGGCGGGAGCTCCGGAGGCGCCGTTTGTGCGGCGATTCGTTACGCGGAGCGCACCGGCACGGACGGCAATATCCTCGTGATCCTCCCGGACAGCGCAGGCCGATATCTCTCCAAGATCTTCAACGACACGTGGATGAAGGAGGGAGGCTTCCTGGAGACCGATCTGGAAGACGAGAAGATCGGAGACCTCCTCCGCGAGCGAGGCGCTCCTCTGGTGAGCGCCTCTGCAGAGGACAGCTTCGCGACGGTGATCGCGAGCCTCAAGGAGCACGGCTTCAGCCAGCTGCCGGTGCTCGATGACTCGGGTCGCCTCGTCGGTCTGATTCGCGAGCGAGACATGCTGGAGGCGCTCCTGAATAAAGAGGCGGATGCAGATAGCCCCATCGAGGGCCACCTGGACAACGGCTACGCGCTGGTCGAATCGCAGAACCGCGCCTCGCTCCTCACCCAGCTCTTCTCACAGGGTAAGGTCGTCGTGGTCGAGGATCAGGGTCGCGTATCGGGTATCCTCACGAACATCGACTTCATCGACTGGATGGCCGCCCGAGTGAGCGCCTCGTGAACGAAGAGCATGAGCCGATCATCTACGTGGTGAGCGACGCGACCGCGGAGACCGCAGAGCGCGTGCTTCGCGCCGCTCTGATGCAGTTCGGAGGCATCAAGCCGGATCTACGCGTGTTCTCCATGGTGCGCAGTCGTGATGATCTTCTGGAGATCATGGAGCTGGCTCATGAGCGGAGCGCTCTGGTGCTCTACACGATCGTGGACAATGAGGCTCGCGAGTTCATGACCCGGTCCGGTGAGGAGCTGGGCGTACCCGTCGTGGACCTGATCGGTCAGCTCATGGCCCAGCTCGGGGCCTTCTTGAACCGCTCACCGGCAGGTGAGCCGGGGATCCCTAGGCTCACGCCCGACTATTTTCGTCGGATCGAGGCGGTGGAGTTCACCATCAAGCATGATGACGGGCAGATGACCGGTGATCTCGATCAGGCGGACATCGTCCTCGTGGGGATCTCGCGGACCAGCAAGACCCCCCTATCCACCTATCTGGCCCAGAAGGGGCAGAAGGTGGCGAACGTTCCGGTCGTCCTGGGGCTGCCCTTGCCGCGCCAGCTCGATGAGATCGATCAGAGTCGCGTCTTTGGTCTGACCATCGACGTGGCGAGCCTGATTCGGATTCGAAGGGCGCGCCTGAAGGCGCTCAACATGCCGGCGGACACCGACTACGCGAGTCGCGAGCACGTGATCCGAGAGTTGGAGTATGCGCGCGGCATCTTCAAGGAGCGCACTGAGTGGCCCGTGATCGATGTCTCAAAGAAGGCCATCGAGGAGACGTCAGCGATCATCCTCGGCATGATCGCTGAACGGAAGCGCGCCCTGAGCTGATACGCTGAGCGAGGACCTCCGTCTTGTGTCTGGTGGCATCTCCTGACACGTGAGGTCCATGTATGTCCCAGACCGCTTCTCTCCCCACAGCACACGCCCGCCGCGCACGCGGACTCGCACGGCTGATCACCGCCTGCGTGGCCGCACTGAGCTTGACCGCAGGTTGCAGCGGCATGCCCTTCGGCCCGGCCTACCCCCAGGACGACGTGGACAGGTTCCACTCCATGGCCCGGAACATCCAGGCCGACACGTCGGGCGTCGCCATCTCTCTCTCCACCCTGCGGATTCGCCTTCAGGGCATCGCCTCGGGTGATCCGAGCAGCTCGGTGCGAGAGGTGGCCATGATGGTCAAGGAGATCCGCAGCGCTGGTCAGCGTCTGGCTGGTGCCGTGGGTACAGCCGGTCAGCTCTTGAAGTCGGGTGAGAAGATCGTCAAGACCGCCCCCCAGCAGTACGGCGGCCCCATGGCCATCCACCTGCCAAAGAAGCAGCAGCTCCTCACCGAAGCCATGGATTGGCTCGGCAAACTTCCTGAGACCGGCTCCGCCTTGGTCGCTCAAACGACGGCCCTCACCCTGTGCGCGACCGACCTACTGGACAACTCCCCGGAGCCCAGGTGTGCGGAGCCCGGCCTCGCGGATGTGGCCGTCGATACGCCACCGCCCGCTCAGAGCACGGTCGTCGCCGAAGAGACCTCCGAGGAGGATGAGCAGCCCGTGGCAGAGGTATCGGTCCCGGCTGGAGAGACGGTGAACTTCGCCGGTATGGTGCGAGATCAGTTTGGCAATCCTGTGAACGTCCCCCTGACCTGGGAGGTCGTGGCGGGCGGCGGCGTTATCGACGCTGACGGAAAGTTCACGGCCACCGTGGTCGCCGGAAGCTACGCGCGGACGGTCACGGCGACCGCCA